>DATACN010000233.1:0-2053 GCA_036258995.1 Thermoleophilaceae bacterium
TCGACCTCGAGCAGCTCGAGCGCCTGCTCGGCAATGCTCGCGTCGATGTGGCCGGCGCCGCGGACCTCGGCGTAGTCGCGCACCCGCTTGAGCAGCCGGTTGGCCACCCGCGGGGTGCCCCGGGAGCGGGCGGCGATCTGCTGCGCCCCGGCTTCGTCGATCTCGACCTCGAGGATCCCGGCGCTTCGCTTGACGATCCGCTCGAGCTCCTCGGGGCCGTAGAGGTCCAGCCGGAGCGTGACGCCGAAGCGGTCGCGCAGGGGCGTGGTGAGCAGGCCGGTGCGCGTGGTCGCGCCGATGAGCGTGAAGTCGGGCAGGTTGAGCGTGACGATGCGTGCCCCCGCTCCCTGGCCGACCGTGATCGGCAACTGGTGGTCCTCCATGGCCGGGTAGAACGTCTCCTCGAGCGCGCGCGGGAGGCGGTGGATCTCGTCGACGAAGAAGACGCTTCGCGGCTCGAGCGCGGTGAGGTGCGAGGCCACGTCGCCCTTGCGCTCGAACGCCGGCCCCGCGCTGGGCTTGAAGTCGACCTCGAGCTCGTTGGCGACGATCTGGGCGAGGCTTGTCTTGCCGAGCCCGGGCGGGCCGGCCAGCAGCACGTGGTCGAGCGCCTCGCCGCGCGACTTGGCGGCCTCGATGAAGACCGCGAGCTGGTCCTTGACCCCCGGCTGGCCGACGAAGTCGGCGAGCCGGCGCGGCCGCAGCGAGCGCTCGAGCTCGTCGTCGGCGGGCAGGGCGTCGGGCGCGTTGACGCGCTCGACCCCGGGGGTGCGGATGCCGCTCACGTCGCCCCCTTCAGGGCCCCCGCGATCAGGTCCTCGGCCGACTCGCCCTCCGCGCCGTCGAGAAGCTGGTCCGCCTCCTGCGGGCTGAAGCCGAGTCCCAGCAGTCCCTCCCGCGCCAGCGTGCGGGGGTCGTCGCCGGCCGTGCGCCGAACGGTGATCTCGTCGCTCGCCTGGCCCGCGACCTTCTCGCGCAGCTCGACGATGATCCGCTCCGCGGTGCGCTTGCCGATGCCCGGAACGGCCTGGAAGCGCGCCGAGTCCCCTGTGGCAATCGCGTTCAGCAGTTCCCGGGGGGTGCCGCCGCTGAGGACCGCGAGCGCCACCTTCGGCCCCACGCCCTGCACGCCGATCAGCATCAGGAACAGGCTTCGTTCCGCCTCGCTCGCGAAGCCGTAGAGCTGGATGGCGTCGTCGCGCATGACGAGGTGGGCGAACAGCCGCGCCTGCTTACCCGCCTCCGGGATCGTGTCGAGCGTCTCCGCGGACACGTTCAGCCGGTAGCCGACCCCGCCGGCCTCGATCACGACCTCGCCCGGTAGCCGGGAGACCACCTCGCCCCGCACGAGAGCGATCACGACGGAACCGCCTGCATCATGGGCGCGCCGTTGGCATGGCAGATGGCGACCGCCAGCGCGTCGGCGGCGTGGTCGGGAGACGGCGGCTCGGGCAGCGAGAGCAGGGCCCCCACCATGCGCTGCACCTGCTCCTTGGCCGCCCCTCCGCTCCCGCAGACCGATTGCTTGACCGACTGCGGCGTGTACGAGAAGCACGGGATCCCCGCCATGCCGGCCGACAGCAGGACGACGCCGCGCGCCTGTCCCACCGCGAAGGCCGTGCGCGCGTTCTGGCCGAAGTACAGCTCCTCGACGGCAACGGCTTCGGGCCGATGCTCCGAGATGAGGTCACATACGCGCGTGTGGATCTCGGCCAGCCGCCGCTCGAGCGGCCCGGGCCGGGTGGCGATGACCCCGCCGTCGAGCGCGGCCAGCGTTCCGCCCCTCGAGAGAACCACGCCGTAACCCGTATTTGCGCTGCCGGGATCGATGCCGAGAACGACCACCACCGGCTTGATTCTGCGCGGGAGGGCGGACGCCTCCCCCGCCAGTTCGGCTCAGTCGGACGCGCCCAGGCGCAGGACCGTCCAGCTGGAGTCGTCCAAGTTCCAGCCCTCTGCGGATCCGGTCGGGCACTCGAGGAGCGCCGCGGCGGTGTGCTGCCCGGCGGGAAGGTCCACGGTGGCAACCAGGTGAACGGGCCCGCGGTTGCCG
>DATACN010000234.1:0-12733 GCA_036258995.1 Thermoleophilaceae bacterium
GTCGATCGATGCGAGCGTGGGGCGCATCGGGGAGCTCGGCGGACGCGTCGTGGTGCAGCCCTTGTCCGTCCCCGCAGGGCGGATCGCGGTCGCCCAGGACCCGCAGGGCGGCACCTTCGCCCTCTTCGAGGGTCAGCTCGACGACTGAGGCGGCCGCGCGTCGCCGTAGGGCTCGTCGCGCTCGCGCACGGCTTCCTTGAAGCCGGCCTCCATGGCCCGCTGCTGGAACGCGTAGCCCTCCTTCGTGTGGCGGGCGATGCCATCGAAGAGGGTGCCGAGGGTCTGGGTCGCCGCCAGCCCTTGAGCCTCGATCGTCGAGTTCACGAGCAGCTTCATCATCACGAGCTGGTTGACCGGCGTGTTCGCGATTCGCTGGATCAGCTCCTCGAATCGCTCGTCCAGCTCCGCGGCGGGCGGGGCCTCGATCGCCAGGCCCCACTCGAGGGCGGTGCGGCCGTCGATCAGGTCGCCGGTGAAGAGCAGGCGCTTGGCGCGCTGGGGGCCGAGGCGGTGGGCCCAGAGGGCTGTGGTGGGTGAGCCCCAGACACGGGCGGGCGGGTAGCCGATGCGGGCGTCCTCGGCGATGACCAGCAGGTCGGCGCAGAGGGCCAGGTCGGTGCCGCCGGCCACGCAGAACCCCTGCACCTTGCAGACAACGGGCTTGTCCGAGCGGAACAGGCTCATGAAGCCGCGGACGTTCCGGCTCATTCCCTGCCAGTCGAGGACCGGGTCCCAGACCTCGTTCGGGTCGTGGTTCGGCATGCCCCTCTCGGCGAACTCGACCAGGTCGTAGCCGCCGCAGAACCCCTTGCCCTCGCCGGACAGCGCGATCACGTGCACCTGGGGATCGACGTTCGCCCGCTCCACGCACTCGGTCAGCTCGCGAGGAGTGTCGAGCGTGATCGCGTTTCCGCGCTCGGGGCGATTCAGCGCGATCCGGGCGACGCGCCCGTCGACCTCGTAGGCGAGCGTCTTCACGGGCCGCGCACGCTAGCCGCTAGGGGACGACCGGCGAGTCCCCGGGTTCACAGGCCGGCAGCTTCCAGGGCTTCCCTTCGCGTCCTGATGCTCTCGATCCGGACCACCAATCCGTCGCGCAGGGTCCACACCTGGTAGTAGCTCATCGCGACCGGCAGCCGGCTTCCCGGGCCGGTTCCCCGCTGGGTCACGTGGACGACCACACAGTCCCCGGCATCGAGGAACTCGTTGCCGGCGATCGAGGCCTCGTCCAGGTCCCTCAGGAAGTCCTCGCGCATGTACCGGCGGATCTCCTCTGGCCCGCGATACGTCCCCGCTTCCGGGAACTCCGGTCGCAGGACGAGCACGACGTCGGGGTCGTAGAGGCTGACGCCGGCGCGGAAGTCGCCGCGTGCCCACCCTTCATAGATCTGGCGCACCGCCTCGACGTTCGTCCCTGACATCCCGAGCGCAGTATCTCCGCGCGGGCGTCAGGCGGCCAGGGCGCGGTCCACTATCGCGCCGGCGTCCACGCCGGCAGGCAGCGTGCCGAAGACGCGGCCGCGGTCGCCCAGCCGGCCTGCGCAGAAGGCGTCGGCGACGGCCGCGGGGGCATTGCGCACGAGCAGGCTGGCCTGGAGCGCGACGCCGAGGTCTTCCACTGCGCGGCGCGCCTCGAACTCGGGCTCGGTCACCTGCCGCGGCAGCCCGTCGAGGTGCGCGTCGAGCAGGCGGTTCCCGCCGCGCGCCTGCTCGCACTCCTCGACGAACGCGGGCAGGCCCTCGGGCTCGCGGATCATCGCCCGCAGCACGTCGAGGGCCGCGACGTTGCCGGAGCCTTCCCAGATCGAATTCAAAGGCGAGTCGCGGTAGAGCCGGGGGAGGCCCGACTCCTCGACGAACCCGTTGCCTCCCAGGCACTCGAGTGCCTCGGCCGCGTGCTGCGGCGCGCGCTTGCAGACCCAGTACTTCATGACTGCGGTCGCAAACCGCCTGAATGGCCCGTCGTCCTCGTCGTAAGCCCGCGCGATCCGGAACGCGGCGACCGTGGCCGCCTCGGACTCGACCGCCAGGTCGGCCAGCACGTTGCGCATGGCAGGCTGCTCGACCAGCACCTTCCCGAACGCGGAGCGGTGGCGGGCGTGGTGCACGGCCTGCACGGTGCCCCAGCGCATCCCCGCCGCCGAGCCGAGCAGGCAGTCGAGCCGGGTGTGGTTGACCATGCGGATGATCGTGGGCACGCCGCGGCCCTCCTCGCCGACAAGGCGGCCGCGCACGCCCTCGAACTCGACCTCGGACGAGGGCAGCGAGCGCGTGCCGAGCTTGTCCTTTAGCCGCATGATCCGGAAGCCCGGGTCGCTCGACTCGAACAGGAAGCACGACAGGCCGCCGGGGGCCTGGGCCAGAGTCAGGAACACGTCGCAGGACGGATACGAGCAGAACCACTTGTGGCCGGTGATCTCGTACTCGCCGTCGCCGTTGGGCTCGGCCCGCGTGGTGTTGGCGCGCGCGTCGGATCCGCCCTGCTTCTCGGTCATCGCCATGCCGCAGAGCGCGCCGTTCTCGTAGTCCGGCGCCGTCAGCCGCGGCTCCCACTCGGCGGCGAGGTCCGGCTCCTCGCGCAGCGCCGGGATCGACGAGTAGGTCATGGATACCGGGCACATCACCCCCGCGTCGGTCTGGCTCCAGACGAACATCAGCCCCGCGCGCACCACGTGCGCCCCGGGCTGGGGATCGCGCCAGGGCAGCGAGTGGATCTCGCGCTCGATCGCCTCGCGCAGCAGCCAGTGCCAGGAGGGGTCGAGCTCGACGCGGTCGAGTCGGTTGCCGTAGCGGTCGTGCGTCACGAGCCGCGGCTCGTTTCGCTCGCAGCGCTCCGAGTGCTCGATCGCCTCCGGCGAGCCCGCGAGGGCGCCGGCCGCGCGCAGCCGGTCTACCCCGAAGCCGCCCCCCTCGCGCTCCGTCGCCTCCTGGAGCGCCAGGTCGGCGCCGAACACGTCGTACGGCGCCAGGGGCGGAGCCTGGTTCGTTACCTCGTGGGTCCCGCGCGCCCCGCCCGTCGCGATGCTCATGGTCACATTATGGACGGTCCCGGTGACCGTGGGCCGCCGCAACCCTCCCTAGCCTCACGTGTCGCAATGAGCATGCGCAGCGCCCTTATCCTCGGCCTCCTTGCCCTGCTCGCAGCGGCGCCGTCCGCTGCGGCTGCGGAGCGGCGCGTCCCGCGAGGCTTCTACGGCGTCGTCTGGGACCAGGAGGTCGCCGGCTCGTCCGCGGCCGTGAAGGCGGAGCAGTTCGGGTTGATGGCGAGCACAGGTGTCGAAAGCGTCCGCACCGTCTTCTCGTGGGCCGACGCCCAGCCGGAGGCCGGACAGCAGCCAAGCTTCGCCAGGACCGACGAGCTGGTGGCGAACGCTGCGGTGAGTGGGATCGGACTGCTTCCGGTCGTGATGTACGCGCCGCGCTGGGCCCGTCGGAACCCCGAGGTGGGCACTTCCCCGCCGGCGCGCCCGGCGGACTACGGGGCCTTCCTGGCTCGGCTCGTCGGCCGCTACGGGCCGCGCGGCAGCTTCTGGGCGGAGCGCTCCGATCTGCCCAGGCGGCCGCTCCGCCGCTGGCAGATCTGGAATGAGCCTCATCTCCAGTACCAGTGGACCGTCCACGCCCGCGAGGGCGGGCGCTTTCCACACGGCTACGTGGCGCTGTTGCGCGCGGCGCACGCGTCACTGAGCCGCTCGGACTCGCGGGCGCGGGTAGTGCTCGCCGGCCTTACGAACGATTCCTGGAACCACCTTCGCGCGCTCTACCGGGCGGGCGCCCGCCGCTGGTTCGACCTGGCCGCAGTCCAGACGTACACGGCCGCCCCCCGGCGCGTGGTGATGGCGCTGCGACGGGTCCGGGCGGTGATGTCGAAGGCCGGTGACCGAGGAAAGCCGGTGCTGCTGACCGAGATGAGCTGGCCGGCGGCGCGGGGCCGCACGCGGGTGCCGTCCTACCACCGCCGCATCGTCACGAGCGATGCCGGCATGGCGCGCAGGCTCACCGCGGGCTACCGCCTGGTCGTTCGCGACCGCCGCCGTTACCGGGTTGGCGGCCTGTTCTGGTACACGTGGGCCTCGAGCTACAGGCCCGGCAGCATCTTCAGCTATTCCGGCCTGGGCCGCTTCGACGACCGCGGCTACCAGCCTCGGTCCGCCTGGCGGGCCTACCGGCGAAGCGCGCGGCGCGACCAGGGCTGCGCAAAGGACCGTCAGGGGCGCTGCCGGTGAAGCGAGCCTTCCTCGCGGCCGCGCTGGCGAGCTCCTTCCTGCTCGCCGCGCCCTCCGCTGCCCAGTCGGGCACACCCAAGGTGCCGAGCGGATTCTTCGGCGCGACCTGGGACGGGCCGGCCTCGACCGCCGCCGAAGAGGAGCAGGAACGCCAGTTCGCGCTGATGGCACGGTCCGGAGTGGAGTCCGTGCGAGTCGTCTTCCGCTGGGCCGAGATCGAGCGCGCGCCGCTGGTTTACGACTTCGAGCACGCCGACCGCCTGGTCTCGCTTGCCGTTCGCCACGGGCGCCGTGTGCTCCCGGTCGTGCTGTATCCGCCGGAGTTTTCGAAGACCGAGCCCGGCGTGGAGGGGTCGCCGCCGCGCGATCCCCAGGACCTCGCGCGGCTGATGAGGGAGCTCGTGCGCCGCTTCGGCCCGAATGGCACTTTCTGGCTGCTGCACCCGGAGCTACCCCGGCGGCCGCTTCGCGAATGGCAGATCTGGAACGAGCCGCATCTGGACGGCTACTGGAAGGCGCCGGGCGGCGACTGGGCTACGGGTTACACGGCCTTGCTCGCCGCGGCGCACGCCGCGGTCAAGGACGAGGACCCCGGCGCGCGCATCGTGCTCGCGGCCCTGGCGGACTTCTCCTGGCGGCACCTCACCCGCCTGTACTCGGCGGGCGCCCAGGGCCGGTTCGACGTCGCCGCCGTGAACCTGTACACGTCCCGCCCGGAGTTCGTCATCAAAGGGCTGCGCCGCTTCCGCCGGGCCATGAACCGGCGCGATCCGCGAAAGCAGATCTACCTCACGGAGGTCGGCTGGCCCGCGTCGCTGGGTCGCATACCCCGTCCGGCCGCGCGCTGGCAGCGGGCCTGGGAAACCACTGACCGCGGCCTTGCGCGAAGAGTCAGCCGCTTCCTCGGTCTGGCCGCGACTCGCCGCCGCGCCCTCCGCCTGGCACGGGTGTACTGGTACAACTGGGCGTCGACCTACCGCCCCGGCAGCATCTTCAACTTCATGGGGCTGACCCGCTTCGATGGGGAGCGGGTGCGGGCCAAGCCGGCCCTACGCGCGTTCCGGGCCGGCGCGCGTCGCTACGGCCGCTGACTGCCGGCTTCGCGGAGTGCGGCGTCGAGCACCGAGTCGGCGCGCGCGGCGGCCGCGTCCCAGCTGAAGCGACGGGCCCGCTCCAGGCCTGCCTCCCGCAGTTTCTCGCGAACCGCTTCGTCTCTGACCGCGCTCACGAGCGCGGTGGCCAGCTCGTCCGGCTCCGGCTCGACGAGCAGCGCAGCCTCGCCGCAGACTTCCGGCAGGGCCGCGCGGCGGGCGGCCACGACGGGCACGCCCGACGCCATGGCCTCCAGACACGGGAGTCCGAAGCCCTCGTGGAGCGAAGGCATCGCCAGCGCGCGCGCGCCGGCGTACAGCCCCGGAAGGAGACGGTCGTCCACATAGCCGAGCTGCCGGATCCCCGGGGGAGGTGCTTCACCGCGCAGGTATCCGCGGCGTGAGCCCGCGACCACGACCTCGACGCCGAGCTTCCCCAGCTGGCGGGCGGCCTCTTTCAGAGCTGACAGGTTCTTCCGGGCGGAGCGGGTGCCGACAGCCAGCACGTAGGGCGAGGCGAGCCCATGACGCTGCGCGCTTGGTCGAGGGTCGGCCCCTGGCGAGAAGCGCGAGTCGACTCCGTTGGGCACGACCTCGATCGCCTCGCGCGGGATTCCCAGGATCTCGGCGAGCTCGCGCCGCGAGAACTCCGAGACGGTCACGACCCTGCGCGCCCGGCGCGCGATGGCCGGAAGCAGGTGCCGTTGATACGACGCGTACACGCGCCCGTAGGCTTCCGGGCGTTGCAGTGCCTCGACGTCGTGGATCGAGACGACATTTCGCCGTCCGGCCACAAGGGGAGCCAGGTTCGCGGGAGAGAAGAGCACAGGGGATCCTCGGGCCAGGACCGGCAGCGCCCCCTGCTCCCACGCATGGCCGGCCCGGAACGCCAGCGATTCCGGGGGCCGCAATACCCGGTAGCGACCTGGCCGCAGCGCGGGCAGGCGGCTGCTGAGCTCGCGTGCGACCCGCTCGACGCCGCCGATCTCGGGGCGGACCGCCGCCCTCGCGTTGATCGCGATCGGCGCGGGGCGAGCGCTCAGGCGATCCGGCGCAGCGCGGCGCCGCCTACGAGGAGGGCCCAGCCGGAGGCCAGCATCAGCGCGATTCCCTGAAAGCCCGTACGGGGCAGCTCCCCTGTGGCCTGAGACCCGGTCGCGGAGGCCGGAGCCGGACTCTGTGTCGATTGCGCGGGCGCGGGCGAGGCCGCCGCTCCAGGATCAGCAGGTTGCTGGGGTTGCTGTGACCCGGGGTCCTGACCTGCGAAGGGGTCCCGGTACTGCTCGTCGCCTGCGCCCTGGGCGGACGCATACCCCGGCAGCGCAACGCTGAGCGCAGCCAGCAGGGACGCAAGCATGGGGAGGCGCCTCACGGTGCGCCATTCTTGCAAACGTCTATGAGGATGGATTCACGTCTGGGCGGCGTGCGCTCCCGGCTGGCCGACTCCGACACGGGGCGGGCCGCGGGCCTGGCGGCGGCCCTCATGGCGAACAACTTCATCGGCCTGATCTTCACGGTCGTCTTCGCGCACCTCCTGGGCGCGTCGGGTTACGGCTCACTCGGTGCGCTGCTGGCGGCGTTCACGATCCTCGTCGTGCCCGGATCGGCGCTCCAGGCCACCGTGGCGCGCGAGGTGAGCGCTGCGGCCGTCACCCCTGGCGCGAACCCCGCGGCTGGCATCCGACGCTGGTTGGGGCGCATCCTGCTCGCTACCGCAGGGGTCGCCGGCGTGGCGGTGCTGTTGCGGGAGCCGACCGCGGCTCTCGTGGGTGTCGACCTCGACTGGGCCGCGGCGGCGATTCTGCCCACCGGGGCGGTGTGGATGCTTCTGTGTGTCCAGCGCGGCGCACTCCAGGGGCTCCGCCACTACCAGGCCGTCGGCCTCAGCATCGTGGGCGAGGCCGCGGCCCGCCTCGGGTTGGGCCTTGCGCTGTACGGCATGGGCCTGGGCGTGACGGGCGCTTTCCTCGGCACGACAGCGTCGGTGGCAGCGGTATCGCTGGCCCTCGTCCCCCTTCTCCGAGGCGCCCTTGCCGACCACGCGCCGGAGCGCGAGGACCTGACCGAGCCAAGCTTCCGCTCACTGTTGCAGCGTGCCTGGGTCCCACTGGTCGCCTTCGCGCTGATTGCCGCGCTTCAGAACATCGACATCGTGTACGTCAAGCGTGAGGCGTCAGACGACGCGGCAGGCGCTTATGTGGCGGCGTCGGTCGCGGCCAAAGCCGTCATCTGGGTCGCCATCGGCCTGGGCCTCTACCTGCTCCCCGAGGCCGTGCGTCGCACGCACGCAGGCCTGGACGCCCGGCCGGTCCTGGCACGCACGCTGGTCTTGATCGCGGGCGTGGCGGTCCCGATGACCCTCGTCTACGCGGTCGCAGGCCATGAAGTGCTCGCGTCCGTCTTCGGCGAGGACCTGGCCGCCGCCTCCGACGCGCTGCCGCTGCTGGCTCTGGCCATGTCGCTCCTGGCCTGCTCCTACCTGGCTGTGCAGTATCTGCTCGCCCTCGGCCGGATGAGCTTCCTCATCGTCCTGGCGATCGTGCCCCCGGTGGAGCTCGCTCTGCTCATGGCGGTTGGAGCAGACCTCACCGCCGTCGCCTCGGTGCTCGCGGCGCTCCAGCTCGTGCTTGCCCCGGCGCTGTTTGGTCTGGTGCTGCGCGCGGCGGCTCAGGTACGGATGGCCGACGTTTCCACGCGACCCGACCTCGCGAGCCTTTCGAACGCCCCGAGGGCCTGAGCAACGACCTGATCCATGTTCAGGTACTGGTAGCGGGCAAGGCGCCCGACGAAGGTGACATCGGGTAGGGCCGCGGCGCGTTTCTCGTATCGCTTGTACAAGGCGCGCGCCTCGTCGTTCGGTACGGGGTAATAGGGGTCGCCTTCGCTGCGGGGGAACTCGACCGCCAGGGTCGACGAGTCGTGGACCTGTCCGGTGAGGTGGCGGAATTCCGTAATGCGAGTCCAGGGCACTTCCTCGCTGGGGAAGTTGATCGTGGCGGCGGGCTGCACGAGTCCACCGTCCGGGGTCGGCTCGTTTCGAAGCTCCCACTCGAGGCTGCGATAGGGGAGCGCGCCGTACTCGTAGTCGAAGAAGGCGTCGATCGGGCCGGTGTACACGAGGTGCGAGTACTCAACGGCGTCCCTCACCTGATCGAAGTCCGTCTTCAGCCGCACCTCCACCCGCGGCTGATCGAGGATGCGCTCGAACATTGCCGTGTACCCGTCGACCGGCATCTCCTGGTGCCAGTCGTTGAAGTAACGGTCGTCAGTGTTCGTGCGGACCGGGATGCGGCCACAGACCGATGCATGCAGGTCGCGGGGATCCCGCTGCCACTGCTTGCGCGTATAGCCGCGGAAGAATCTCTCGTAGAGGTCCCAGCCGACCTTGGACACCACGGCGTCCTCGCTTGTGCGCACGTAGTCGATGTCGACTGCGCGCTCGGCGTAGAACGCCTGGACGTCCTCGTCCGTCTGGAGGTTCAGGCCGTAGAGCCGGTTGACCGTGGTCCTGTTGATCGGCATAGGCAGGACCTGGTTCCCGACCTTGGCGACGACCCTGTGCTCGTACGGACGCCAGTCCGTGAACTGGGACAGGTAGGCGACCACTCCGCGGGCGTTGGTGTGGAAGATGTGCGGTCCATAGGCGTGGACCCGGACGCCGTGCGCGTCGGGGTAGTCGTACGCGTTGCCCGCCACGTGTGAGCGGCGGTCCACGACGAGAACGGACTGGCCGCACTGCGAGGCCAGCCGCTCGGCCATGATCGCCCCCGCGTAGCCGGCTCCCACGACGAGCGTGTCGAATTTCTCCGCCACGGCTCGAGGGACGATAGCCAGCGCCGGCCCGCAGCTAGATTGACCGCCGTGTCCAGGCCGACCGTGACAATCGTGTTCCTCGTCTTCAACCGGCGCGAAGAGCTTCGGACGAGCCTGCGCGAGATGCTCTCGCGCTCCGACTACCAGGGGGAAGTCGACGTCATCGTGGTCGACAACGCGTCAACCGACGGATCCGCCGACATGGTGCGCGCCGAGTTCCCCGAGGCGCGCGTCATCTCACATGGGGAGAACGTCGGCGTGAGCGGGTGGAACGTCGGGTTCCAGGCCGCCCGCGGCGACTACGTCCTCGCTCTGGACGACGACGCCTACCTGCCGCCAGATGGGCTGAGGCGGGCGGTCGAGGCCGCGGAGGCGCACGAAGCGGACCTCGTCTCATTCAAGGTCGTGAGCACACACGATCCCTCGTTCGTCTTCACCGAGGACTACCCGACCGGCCTGTGCAGCTTCTGGGGCTGCGCGGTGCTGATGCGGCGTGGGGTGATCGACGAGCTCGGCGGCTATGACCCCGAACTCTTCATCTGGGCTAATGAGCTCGAGTTCATGATGCGGTTCTTCGATCGCGGCCTACGCCACCTGCATCTGCCGGAAGTCGCGGCGCGCCACATGAAGTCGCTCGATGGCGGAAAGGCGGTTGGCTGGAAGCCGTACCGGATCCACGCGGGTCGGTTCGCGTACATAGCCGCCAAGCGACTGCGGCGGCGCGAGGCGATCGGAGCCCTCACGGCGGTTCTCGCCCAGAAGGTGCGTGACGGGCTCCGAATCCACCCGGGAGCGATGACGGCCATCCCGACCGTGCTGCGGGAGTTCGCCCGCGGGCTCCGGCACCGCGAGCCGCTCGCGAACCCCGAGCTCTCACGGTTCTACCGCCACAACTTCATCAGCTTCGCAAGCCCGTGGTGGCTTTCCAGGACCCCACTCGAGTTCATCCGCCGGGGGCCCCTTCGCTGGCAGGAGTACTTCGAGCGGCGGGCTCGCTTCTACCCTGACCGCTCGAGCACCCTGGACTTCAGGTAGGCGCCAAATACATTCCCCGAGATGGATTGGCCGTCGATCACGATCGTCTTCGTCGTCTACAACCGCCGGGAGGCGCTGCGCACGAGCCTGCGCAAGATGCTGCTCGAGTCCGACTACGAGGGCCGGATCGACGCGATCGTCGTCGACAACGCATCCAGCGACGGGTCGGCGGAGATGGTGCGGCGCGAGTTCCCGCAGGTCGAGCTGCTGGTGCGCGAGGAGAACATCGGCGCCCCCGCCTGGAACGCGGGCTTCGCCGCGGCCCGGGGGGACTGGGTGCTGATCTCGGACGACGACTGCTACCTGCCCCCCGACGGATTCACGAGGGCGATCGTCGCGGCGGCCGAGCACGAAGCCGACCTGGTCTCGTTCCGGGTGGTAAGCACCTATGACCCGGAGTTCGCCTTCTCGGACCACTACAAGACCGGGCTGTTCAGCTTCTGGGGCTGTTCGGCGCTGTTTCGTCGCGAGGTGATCCAGGAGCTCGGCGGCTACGACCCCGAGATATTCATGTGGGCCAATGAGCTCGAGCTCACGCTGCGCTTCTTCGATCGGGGCTACCGCCACCTGCACCTGCCCGAGGTTGAGGCCCGGCACATGAAGCCCCCCGCTGACGGCCGGGGCAGCTTCGCGCGCGAACCGGCGTACCTGTTCAACATGCGGCACTTCGCCTACATCGCGGCGAAGCTGTTTCGCCCCAGATACGCGCTCGAGTCCCTGATGGCGCTGCTCGCGCACGCGCTGAGGGAGGGGGTGCGCGACGACCCGGCGGCGCTCAGGGCCGTGCCGGACGTGATCAGGGGCTTCGCGCGCGGGCTTCAATGTCGAAAGCCGCTGCGGAACCCCGAGCTGTCTCGGTGCTACCGCGCGAACTTCGCGAGCTTCGCGAGCTTCTGGTGGTTCGCCCGCCCGGCCGGCGAGCTCCTTCGGGCTTACCCGCGGGACCTGCTGCGCCGCGAGAAGCCGCCTCGCAGCCCGCGGATCGACGAGTACTACGAGCGCCGGTCCCGCTACTACCCGGACCACGCCGCCACGCTCGACTTCTAGCTCACGCGCGCAGCTCGCGGTAGAGGCGCTCGATCGAGTCGGCGTGACGCTCCATGGGGATGACCAGCTCGTCGCGGGCGGCGAGCAGCCGGCGGTGCATGTCGAGCACGCGCTGGGGCTCGCGCACGAGCGAGAGCATCAGCTCCGCCAGCCCCTCGCCGGAGCAGGAGCGGTTCAGCCAGGCGGTCTGACTCTCACGGGCGTACTGGGTGATGCCGCCGAGCGGGTTGGCGATGAGCGGGATGCCCTTGGCGATCATCTCGAGGCCCGTGTAGCCGAGGGTCTCCTCCCACATCGAGGGCATCAGGCCCACGTCCACGTCGTCGAGTAAGCCGTCGATCTCGTCGCGCCGGAACACCCCCGCAAGCTCGACGCCGTCGTAACCGGCGAGCTCGCCGGCCACCGCCGGGTGCACCTGCCCGAATACCCGCAGCCTGAAGCTCCCCTCGGCGCCGGCGGCGCGCAGGGCGCGCAGGGCGTCCCGGACGGTTTCGGAGCCCTTCGACGGCGACACACACCCGTTGATGGTGGCGAAGGTGAGCTGCGGCGGCGGGGAGCGCATTGTCCGCGGTCGCAGGCCCGGGATGTGGGCCAAGGTGGACGGCACGGTGGTAATGCGCTCGCCGGGGACCCCCAACGCCCGATAGATCTCCGCCACGCGCGGCGACTGGGCGACGAGCCGGCCGACTCGCCGCAGCCGCTCCACGTTCACGTCGCGTCGGCGCTGGAAGGCGGCTGCAAGCGCCTCGCCCGCTTCGTGGCGCACAGGCCCCTCTTCCCGCTGCGGACGCCGCACGCCGCTCACGTAGCGCCGGCGCAGCGGCTCGATGAGCGGCCCGATGAACGAGAAGTCGATGTCGCCCAGGCCCACCGCGCGGCGTGCCCTCCACAGCTCGAACTGCATGGTCGCGCGGACGAGGTGCTCGGGGTCGGGCGGGGCCTCGGCGTTCCGCATCACGCAGTCGGCCCCCACGTCCCGCCTCGTGCACCGCTGCCCGTTCGAATCGAACAGGCGCAGCGTCGAGCAGAGCAGGAAGTAGTCGTGGAGGGTCATGAGCGTGGGGACCCCGGCCCGGTCGGCAACGTCGATGAGTGAGGACGGCAGCCCGTGGAGCTCCTGGATGTGAAGCACGTCGGGCCGCTCGCGCGCCAGGACGCGGCGGAACGCTGCCTCCATCCACGGCTCGTCGAGGTCGCGCTCCGGGTTGCGCGTGCCTTGCTCGAGGCCCGCGACGATGGGTGGGTTGATCACCTCATGCAGGGTGACCCCGCGCATTCGCCGACGCTTGAGGCGGGGGCCGGAGAGAAACGGGTAGTGGCGGCCGGAGAGGAAGTACGAGACGCGGTGGCCGCGGTGGACCTGCGCCTGCATCAGATCCTCGGCGTAGGCGATCAAGCCGCCCGGCCGCCATGGCGAGAACCCCCAGCCCAGGTGCAGGATGCGCATCGCCGCGAGTCAGACCGGCGCGCGCCCGGCGCCGCGCAGCCCGCGGCGGCCCCAAAGGTCGGGTTCGCTCGCGG
>DATACN010000235.1:0-3289 GCA_036258995.1 Thermoleophilaceae bacterium
GGCACCGGGCCCGGCGGGCGGATCGTCAAGGCCGACGTCGAGGCGGCCTCGAAGGGCGACGGCAAGGCGGAGGCGCCCGAGCGCGAGGAGGCAGCGCCCGAGGCCGCGGAGGCGGAGGTCGAGGCGCCCGAGCGCGAGGAGGAGGCCCCGGAGCGTGAGAAGGCCGAGGAGGAGAAGGCGCCCGAGCGCGAGGAGGCTCCGCCCAAGGAGCGCGAGCGGGCCGAGGCCGGCGCCAAGGGCGAAGTGGAGTACTACGAGCTCAGCCGGCTGCAGCAGACGGTCACGCGGCGGATGGCCGAGTCGAAGGCGACGGCGCCCGACTTCGCGCTATCCCTTGACGTGGACATGACGCTCGCGGTGGAGCTGCGCTCGCGGCTGAAGGAGGTGAGCGACCCGCCGCCGTCGATCAACGACATGGTGGTCAAGGCGTGCGCGATCGCGCTGACCGAGCACCCGCGCGTCAACGGCGCCTACCGCGACGGCAAGTTCGAGCTGTACTCGAACGTCAACGTCGGCGTGGCGGTCGCCGGTCAGGACGCGCTGGTCGTGCCCACCATCTTCGACGCCGACAAGAAGTCGCTGGGACAGATCTCGAAGGACGCCCGGTCGGCCATCCAGAAGGTCCGCGACAAGAAGATCACGCCGCCGGAGGTGTCGGGCGGCACCTTCACCGTCTCGAACCTCGGCATGTACGGCATCGAGCACTTCACGGCCATCATCAACCCGCCGCAGGCCGCGCTGCTGACCGTCGGGGCCCTGAAGAAGAAGCCGGTGGTGGACGACAACGACCGGGTCGTCCCTCGGGAGGAGATGAGCCTGACCCTGATCTGCGACCACCGGATCCTCTACGGCGCCGACGGCGCCGAGTTCCTCGCGCGCGTGAAGGAGCTGCTCGAGCAGCCGCTTGCGCTGTCTTTGTAGCGCCGCTGGACCAGGGTTAGACTGCGCAGATCGGAGGGACTCGAAGGCACTGGCTCGCCCTCGCCGTCGCCGGCTGCACCGCCGCGGCGCTGGGATGCGCGCCGTCCGCCCTCGCCGCCGGCGCCTGGTTCGAGCCGTCGCCCTTCGCCACCGCCCAGACCACTCAGCAGGGCGAGGAGCCCTTCGTGGCGATGGCTCCCGACGGGACGATTCATCTCGCCTACCGCAACGGAAGTGGAAACTCGCCGGTCCCGGGGCAGACGGCGGTCCGCACGCGTAGACCCGACGGAAGCTTCAGCCCGGACCAGCAACTCCTTCAGCCGGCGAGCGTCACCAACAATGTTCCCCAGGGCCTGACCGTCGCGGAGTCGGGGGTGGCGACCGTCCTCTGGCGCGACAACCAGGCCGGTGACCTCCTCCTGCGCCGGATCTCGCCAACCGGCGTGCTCGATCCCACCACGCACCAGATCGACGAGGATGGGGTGTTCTTCGGCTCGGCCAGCGCACTCGCGGATGACAGCGCGGGCAACTCGTACGTCGCGTATCTGGCGGGCAACAGAGTACGCCTGCGAGCGGTGAGCGCACAGGGTGTGAAGGGCCAGGAGCTCACGCTCGGCACGCCCGGCGAATCGCCGGGCGGACTCACGCTCGCGACTGCTCCGGACGGGACGGCGTTCGTCGCCTGGTACGACAGCAGCGCCCAGGCGCTCCGGCTACAGGTGGTCTCGCCCGCAGGTGCCGCCGGGCCGGTCGAGACGGTCTCGGCGGGACCGAACACGTTCGGGCCGCGGCTGGGCCTGGACGGGCTGCGCCGCCTATACATCGCCTGGTACGACGGCGACGAGCCCCAAGTGAAGCTACGAGTCAGGCAGCCGGACGGCTCATACGGGCCGACCGAGGTGGTCTCGCCGTTCCCGGGTCCCACCGCCTTCGACGTCGCGCTCGGCGTCGCCGCGGACGGTGACGCAGCGCTGGTCTGGGAGCAGGGGAGCAACCCGGAGCGGATCATGGGGCGGCGGCGTGGCGCCGACGGAAGCTATGGCCCGGTGGTGCCAATCGACGCGGGCGAGACCGGGGTCGAGGTCCAGCACCCGAAGGTGGTAGTCGAATCGGGTGGGATCGCCGTGGCGGCCTGGCAGCGCTACAACGCGGGGATCTTCACAAACCACGCGCGCGGCTTCCGCCCTGACTCGAGCCTGGATCCCCCGATCGAGCAACCCGCCGAGGGCACAGGGTTCTTTGTCGGCGGCGACGGCGTCGGCAACACCGCCTTGGCCACCGCCGAAGAGAGTCCCAACACGATCGACGTTCGGCTGGGCGACTTCGGGGGGCCCGAGCAGCGCTCGCTGGTCGCGCCCCCCGTCGTCGAGCGCACCTCCGCGCAGACGTTCTCGTTCTCGCCCTTCGACCTCTTGAGCACGGTCGCCGGGTCGCATTGGGAGTTCTCCGACGGCGAGGTCGCGACAGGTTCCTCGACCACGCGCACGTTCCCGGTCGCCGGCGACCTCGTCGCGCGGTCGGTCACCATCGACAGCGTCGGCAACGTGCGCTCAATCGCGCATCCGCTGAGAGTGGCCGACACCGTCCGCCCGGCGATCAGGAGGCTGCGCCTGAGCCGCAAGCGCTTCCGCTTGGGACGCAGGCCGATCCCGCGCTCGACGGCGCGGGCGCGCCGCGGAACCACGCTGCGGTACGCGCTCACCGAGAACGCCACGGTGACGCTGAGGGTCGAGCGCCGCACCGTCGGCCGCCGCGTCCGGGGCCGCTGCCGCAGGGCGACCCGGCGCAACCGCGCGCGGCGACGCTGCGTTCGCTTCGTCGCGGTGCGCGGCTTTGGCCGGATCACCCGGCGCCAGCTCGCGGGCGCTCGCTCGATCCCATTCAGCGGCCGCGTCGGGCGGCGCAAGCTCGCACCCGGCCGCTACCGCTTCGCGCTGGTGGCCGCCGATCCCTCGGGCAACAGGTCGGCTCCGCCCGCCCGGCGCAGCTTCCGCGTCGTGCGCCGCTGACCTCCCGGCAAGCGCCTAGCTGGACCCGATGGCTAGGCGCCTCCGGCCGCGCCCGAATAGCGCAGCGAGCCGGGCGTGGTCAGATGCTCGCCCGTCTCGAGCAGTGTCTTCAGGCCGGACAGGATCATCGGCCAGCCGCCGTAGAGCTCCGGGCTGGCGTCCTCGGCGAGCCGGTCGTGGATCACGGTCAGCTGGCATGAGTCGCCGACCGGGATGATCTCCCAGGTGACCCGCGAGGGCCCGGCCGACTTGACCTCGTCGCTCCAGAGCGCGGTGAAGCTCTGCACGAGCCGGTGCGGCGGGTCGACCTCGATGTTCTCGCCCTCGGCGATGTCGACCACGCCGGGGACGCCGGCCTT
>DATACN010000236.1:0-1813 GCA_036258995.1 Thermoleophilaceae bacterium
CGCCTTCTGCGCCTTTGGCGAGGGCGAGACCACCTGCGGGATCACCTCGCCCGCCCGCATGACGATCACCTCGTCGCCCTCGCGGACGTCCTTGCGGCGCAGGTCCTCCTCGTTGTGGAGGGTGGCGAGCTTGACCGTCACGCCGGAGACCTGAACCGGCTCGAGCTGCGCGAACGGGATCAGGTTCCCCGTGCGGCCGACGTTCCAGGCGATCTTCTGCAGCTTCGTCGTCGCCGTCGTTGGCGCGAACTTCCATGCGATGGCCCCCCGCGGCTCGCGGCCCACGACTCCCAGCTGCTTCTGGAGGTCGAGGTCGTCGACCTTGACGACCACCCCGTCGATCTCGAAGTCGAGCCGGTCCCGGCGGTCCTCCCAGGCGCGGCAGGCGGCGACCACCTGGTCGACCGTGTCGTGCACCTCCACGTCCGGGTTCACGCGGAAGCCGTGCTCGCGCATCCACTCGAGCGACTCGTAGTGCGACTCGAACTCGATGCCCCGGACCTCGCCGACGCTGTAGCACCACATCGACAGCGGCCGCGAGGCGGTGATGTTGGGGTCGAGCTGGCGGATGGCCCCCGCCGCGGCGTTGCGGGGGTTGGCGAAGGTAGGCTCGCCGGCCTCGGCGCGCTGCTCGTTGAGACGGGCAAAGGCCGACAGCGGCAGGTAGATCTCGCCGCGGACCTCGAGCAGCTCGGGGGCATCCCCCACGCGCAGCGGGATCGCGCCGATCGTGCGCAGGTTCTGGGTGACCCCCTCCCCGACCTCCCCGTCGCCGCGGGTGGCGCCGCGCACCATCACGCCGTGCTCGTAGACGAGCGAGATCGCCAGCCCGTCGATCTTCGGCTCGCACACGAAGCGCACGTCGCCCAGCTCGACCCCCTGCCTCGCCAGGTAGCGCTCGCTTCGCACCACCCAGGCCTTCAGCTCCTCCTCGTTTCGAGCGTTGGCCAGCGACAGCATTGGCTGGAGGTGGCGCACCTGCTCGAACTTGTCGAGCGGCTTGCCGCCGACCCTCTGGGTGGGCGAGTCGGGGGTGCGCAGCTCGGGGTGCCCGGCCTCCAGGTCCCGCAGCTCGTTGAGCAGCGCGTCGTACTCGGGATCCGAGATCTCCGGGTCGTCGAGGACGTAGTAGCGGTGGTTGTGGTGCTCGAGCTGGCGCCTGAGCTCGGCCGCCCGCTTTTTTGCCGTGCGCTGGGCGGTGCTCAAACCTCGCGCGCGGCCGGGCGAAGCAGCCCGTCGAGGTCGAAGCCGGCCAGCGCCTCGATCCCCGCCTCGTCGGTCAGGTCGAAGTGGAGCGGCGTAACCGCGATGTGGCCCTGGGCGATGGCCGCGAAGTCGCTGTCGGGATCGTTCTCGAAGCCCGGCTCGTCGCCGTAGATGTGGTACCTGCGGCGCCCGTCCGGCTCCTCCTCCGTCAGCTCGAGCTGGTCGCGGTAGATGCGCTTGCCGAGCCGGCAGGAGCTGACGCCGCGGATCTCGCCGGCGGGGCAATTGACGTTCAGCAGCGTGCCCGCGGGCATCGGCACGCTCTCGAGCTCCTCCACCATCCGCGCCACGAACGCCGCGGCCTGCTCGAAGTCCTCGCGCTCCCACGCTCGCCCCGCCCGGAAGTCCACCAGCCCCGCCTCGGCCTGCTGCGAGACGGCGATCGCAGGAATGCCGAGCACGATGCCCTCTAGCGCGGCGGCGACCGTGCCGGAGTAGGTGATGTCGTCGCCCAGGTTGGCGCCGTGGTTGATGCCGGAGACGATCACGTCGGGCTCGAAGCCCTCGATCAGCCCGAGCGCGGCGAGCCTGACGCAGTCGACCGGCG
>DATACN010000237.1:0-2919 GCA_036258995.1 Thermoleophilaceae bacterium
GGCGCCGGCGGCGCCGGCGGAGAGGTCAGGGGCCCGGGCTTCTGGGCCGGCGACAGCGGCACCCCGGGCAGTGCGGGCACGCCGGGGAACGGCGGCGGTGGCGGTGGCGGTGGTGGAGCCCAGCGTGGCGGCGATGTCAACAACGGCGGCGGTAACGGCGGCGGTGGCGGTGGCGGCGGCGGCGCCGGCGGGCGGTCCATCGCCACCCAGGGGGGCGCGGGCGGGGGCTCGTTCGGAGTCTTTCTCGTTGACTCCATGGGCGTGACGATCCGTAACTCGACGATCATCGCGGGCGACGGCGGACAGGGCGGGGCCGGCGGCGCGGGCGGCGACCCCGGTATCGGCTTCGCCGGCGGGCAGGGTGCCAGCGAGTGCACGGACCAGATCGGTAAGGGCGGAAACGGCGGCGCCGGTGGCACGGGCGGCCGCGGCGGTCACGGCGGTGGCGGCGCCGGGGGACCGAGCATCGCGATCTACCGGTCCAACTCGACGATGACGCTGACGGACAACACACTCAACGCCGGGTCGGGCGGCGCGGGCGGTGGCGGCCCCGGCAACCCGGGGAGCGCCGGCGCCAACGGTCCCGTCTTCTGACGGTTCGGCCTCGGGCCTCGCTGGCCTTGACTCGGCCCCGCCGACACCACCCGCCTAAACGCGACAACCGTCCTAGTCCGGACAGCCGTATTCCCGTATCGCATCCGCGGCCGCCGGGCTGGCCGAGCCGCGGAGCTGACGTACAAGCCGGGTCGCCGGTCCCAGAGCGGGCGATATCGCTCGAGGTAGCTCACCCAGGGCTGACTGGGCTTACTCCTTCGTCCAGCTTTCTGTCCCAGTCAGCCGGCTGCGAATCCAGTCTGGGATTTCAGCCCTACGCCATGTGTCGGCATCCACGAACACATGCCGGAGGCGTCCCTCCACGAGTACCTCCCCGTCGCGAACGACGCTGATTGCCGTTGTCATGCTGGCCTCCGCAAGCTCTGCGATCTGCGCCTGCAGAGCGAGCAAGTCGTCATAGCGCGCGGGGGATCGGAACCGCAAGGTCGCCTCCGCGACTACCGCGTCGATCCCGTGCTCCACCAACTCTCGCCACGGTCCTACCGCACTCCGCCACAGCTCGGTAAAGGCCACGTCGAAGTAAAGAAGGTAGTTCGCGTTGAACACGATCCCCTGCGGATCGCACTCGCCGTAGCGGACCCGCAGGCGATGTTCGAACGTCCGCGGCACCGCTCAGCGCAGGTGTGCCGCGAGGCGCTCGAGCACAGCGGCTGCCATGACGGCGAATCCGCGCGAATTCAAGTGCTGGAGGTCGCTCGAGTAGTTCCGGGGATCAAGCCCGGCGTCGTGCTCCTCCATGTCATCGAAAACGAATCCAGGATCGTCGGCGTGGCGAACCGCGACGCCCCGGATCGTGTCGTTGAGCGCATAGAGGCGGTCGCGGAGGAGGTCCTTCACCTCCTTCGGCAGGAGCCCGGGGGCGCGGACCGAGTCCCACAGCGAAGAGATGTAAACCGTCGCCCCGGCGTTCAGGAGCTCGCTGATCATCAGGTCGAGCTCGGCCTCGACCTTCTCGGGCTGGAACGTCTTGGCCAGCATGTCGTTGCCGCCCGCCACCACGGTGACGAGGTCGGGCGTCAACTCGAGCGCCCGAGCGAGCTGGGTTTCTCGAATCTGCCGCGCCGTGAGGTAGCGCTTGCCGAGGTTGAAGAACTCGAGCGCGGGGTTGACGGCTTGGAGGCCGTCTGCAACCCGCTTCGGCCAGCCACCTGGCGGGAAGCCCTCGACTGTCTCGCCGAGGCCCTCCGCGATGCTGTCGCCCACCGCGACATATCGCGTCCACGGGGCTCCACTCGGAAAGAGCCGTCTCGCGTGCTCGGATATGTCATGCGCTCCGTGGCTCGTCGCATCAGCCATGGCCGAAGACTATCCGGCTCTTACCATTTATAAACATCAACTGGTAAGATCAGGTCAAGGTGCGGACGCCTGAGACAGTCCATCTGTGGGGGGAGACGCTGTGCCTCGATTTCGCCAACAGCGTCGACTGGTCGGCCGAGGAGGAGCACGTTGACGCTGACCAAACCGACGTCCTGCGAACCGCGGACATGCTGGCTCGCTGGGGTGAGCGCGTAGGTCTGCTCGGCAACGACGTGACGCCGACGAGCACGGCGGAGCTCGGTCGCGCACGAGAGCTGCGGGATGCCATCTACCGCCTGTTCGCCGCGATCGGCCGCCTCGAGGAGCCTGCCGACGCCGATCTCGATTTGCTCATGCGCAGCTACCACGAGGCCGTCGACCAGGGGTTCCTGGTCGAGCGCGAGGGTTGCTATCAGCTCGACTGGCGGGCACAGGATCCGCGACGAGTCCGCTACGCGGTCGCCACCGACGCGATCGGGCTGCTTCGAGATTCCGAACGCCTAAGGCGGGTCAGCCATTGCCCGGGACGCGGCTGCGGATGGCTGTTCCTCAACATGAGCGGACGACGCCGCTGGTGTTCGATGTCCACCTGCGGCAGCCGCGAGAAAATGCGGCGGCTGTACCGACGCCGCACACGACACACCGGGTGACCCTCGACATTCACGGCCCTCCGCTTGCCGCGCGGCGTAGGCGAACGAACCGCTCAGCAGCCGGAGCTTGTGTCCACCACCGGCACCGGGCGCGGGGGCGCGACCTCGCCCGGCTCGGCCGCGACCGGCTCCTGCTCTTCGGCGATTTCGGTGTCGCACGGGTGCTCCGTGCGTCGCGACAGCGCGATGAAGGGGAGCGCCAGCGCCTGGATGCCGGCGCCGATCGCGTATGAGGTGCCGTAGCTCGTGACGTCGGCCGCGCGGCCCAGGACCGGCTGGGCCACCACCCCTCCGGTCGAGCCGATCAGCGAGTCGAAGGACAGGATGCTGGCTCGCTGCTCCGACGGGATCAGCCCGT
>DATACN010000238.1:0-2227 GCA_036258995.1 Thermoleophilaceae bacterium
CGTGCGTAACGAGGATCGCGGTGGCCTCGGCGTCGCGGAGGATCAGCTCGACCTCGCGGCGCAGCCCGGCTCGCAGGCTGGCGTCGAGGTTCGAGAACGGCTCGTCGAGCAGCACCACCTCCGGCCCGGGGGCGAGCGCCCGGGCCAGCGCGACGCGCTGGCGCTCGCCGCCCGAGAGCTCGTGCGGGTAGCTGCGCGCCTTGTGCTGGAGGCCGACCAGCTCGAGCGTCTGCCGCGTCAACCGCTCGCGCTCGTCGCGCGGGTTCTGGACGAGGCCGAACGCAACGTTTCCCTCGACCGGCAGGTGCGGGAAGAGCGCGTAGTCCTGGAAGACCATGCCGATGCGCCGGCGCTCGGGCGCCACGAAGCAGCCGGGCCCGGCGACCATCCGGCCCCCCACCGTTACGCTGCCGGCGTCCGGCCGCTCGAAGCCGGCAATCAGCCGCAGCAGCGTGGTCTTGCCGCATCCGCTTGGGCCGAGTACGGCCAGCAGCTCGCCGGTGCGGACCGGCAGCGTCACGTCGGCGACCGCTCGCACCGGCCCGAACGCCTTGCCGACGCCCTCGAGGCTTACCTCGCTCACGCCGGCGTCCCCACCTTCATCACGGCCTCCTCGCGCTCGAGCTCTGCCCAGCTGCCGGCCGCCTGCGCCGCCTCGAGCTCGGACATGCGGCGGCCCGACAGCCTGATCATCGCCACCACCGGGAGCAGCCCGACGAGCACGATCAGCAGGGCCGGGAGCGCGGCCGTCTCGAACAGCGACTCGCTGGTGGCCTGCCAGACGGCGATCGCCAGCGTGTCGCCGCCGAGCGGGCGCAGCAGCAGCGTCGCCGGAAGCTCTTTCATCACCTCTGTGAATACCAGCAGCGCGGCAGTCGCGAGCCCGGTCCGCAGGAGCGGCACGTGCACGCGGGCGAGCACGTCCAGCCGGTCGGCGCCCAGGCCGCGGGCCGCCTCGTCGAGCTCGCGCGGCACGCGCACCAGACTCGCTTCGACCGCGTTGAACGCGAGGGCCAGGAAGCGCACCGTGTACGCGGCGAACAGCCCGATCACCGTTCCGGTGAGCAGCAGCCCGAGGTCGGCGCCGAAGAGGCCGGCAGCGTCGTCCAGGCGGCGGTCGAGCCAGCCGAGCGGCACCACCACCGCCACGGCGACGACCGACCCGGGAAGGCCGTAGCCGATCGTCGCCGTGCGCGCAGCCAGCGACGCCGCGCGCGAGCGGGTGGCGCGCGCACCGTAGGCCAGCGCCACCGCCACGGCAGCCACTAGCAGCGCACTCATCGCCGCCAGCAGCACGCTGTTGCGCGCGGCGGCCGCGAACTCCGGCGGCAGGAGCCCGTCGCCGATCGAGCGCACCGACCACACGCCGAGCTGCGCGAGCGGCGCCAGCACGACCACAGATACCAGCGCGAGCGGGACGCACGTTGCGGCCGCGGCGGTGAGCCCGCGCAAGCGGATCGGCGGCACGGTCTCCCCCCGCGCGGCCAGCTGCTGGTAGCGGGCCCTGCCTCGCAGGAAGCGTTCGAGCACGAGCAGCGTGAGCGTCACCGAGACGAGCAGGGTCGCCAGCTGCATGGCGGCGTCTCGGTCGAGGGCACCGAACCAGACCCGGTAGATCGCGTCGGTGAAGGTGCGGACGCCGAGCAAGTTGACCGTCCCGAAGTCGGCGAGCGCCTCCATCAGTGCCAGGGCGACCCCGCCGAGGATCGCCGGCCGCGCCATCGGCAGGCCGACCCGGGCGAGCGCCCGTCGCCGCGAGAGCCCGAGGCCGCGCGCCGCCTCGAGCAGGGTGCGCGACTGCGACAGGAAGGACGCCCGAGCGAGCAGGTACACGTACGGGTAGAGGACCAGCGTGAACACGGCGACTGCCCCGAGCGGGGAGCGCACGCCGGGCAGCTCGAGGCCCAGCGCGAACAGGGTGAAGACGTAGCCGGGCACCGCCAGCGGCAGCACCAGCGCCCACTCGATCCAGGCGCGCCCGGGGAAGTCGCAGAAGGACACGAGCAGCGCCAGCCCGGTGCCGAGCAGCAGGGTCCCGGCACCCACGCCGGCCACGACGATGGCCGTGTCGCGCAGGGCCTCAGGCACGTAGCCGGAGAACTCCGCCAGCCCGCCGGGGGCGAGGACGAAGCTGAGCGGAAGACCTATGAGCGGGCCGGCGACGAGCGCCGCCACGAGCACGGTGACGGCGGTCCAGCCGTCGGTCCGCCTCCTCAGTCCCACCCCA
>DATACN010000239.1:0-15339 GCA_036258995.1 Thermoleophilaceae bacterium
CCCGTCGCCTACACGCTGGCACTGGCGGGTGCGGCCGAGCGCCTCGGGGCCGGTGTGCGGGCCGGCTTCCGGGTCACGTCGGTCCGCCGCGAGCACGACGCCTTCGTGCTGGAGGAGCCTGGCGGGGAGAGCGTGCGCTGCCGCCGCGTCGTCAACTGCGCCGGGCTGCACGCCGACGAGCTGGCCCGGCTGGCCGGCGACGACTCATTCGAGATCTATCCGCGCAAGGGCGAGTTCCTTGTGTTCGAGCAGCCCGACGCACAGAGCTTGGAACGCATCCTGCTGCCGCTCCCGACCGGCAGGAGCAAGGGCGTGCTCGTGTTCCCGACCCTCGACGGCAAGGTGGTGGCGGGACCGACGGCCGTGGACCAGGAGGACAAGTCCGACTGGTCGGTGCGGCCGGAGGCGGCCGAAGAGGTCGTTCCCAAGGCCGCGGCGATGTGGCCGCCGATCGAGGACGCCGACCGGGTGAGCGCTTACGCCGGACTGCGCCCCGCCGGCCGGGGGTTCAACTATCTGATCGAGCCCTCCCATGCGTGCGAAGGCCTGGTCAACGTGGCCGCGATTCGCTCCACCGGGCTCACCGCTTCGCTCGGCATCGCCGAGCGCGTGTGCCGGCTCATGGCCTCGCTCGGAGTGCGGCTCGGAGAGGAGCGCCCTCTCGAGCCGGGGGGCGCCTACCGGCCGGACGGACCCTGGTGGCGGCGCACCGCCGAGCACGTGGTCGCATGAGCGTGCTGATCGGCATCGACGAGGGCACCTCCGCCGTCAAGGCGGTGGCCTACGACGAGGAGCTGCGGCCGCTGCACGAGGCGCGGCGCGAGAAGCCCCTGCGCCACCCACGCGCGGGCTGGGTCGAGCAGGACCCCGCCGACGTGCTCCGGGCCGTCGCCGAGACGGTCGCGGAGCTGCTGGGCAAGCTCGACGGCGAAGAGGTGGCGGCCTGCGGGCTGGACCACCAGGGAGAGTCGGTGCTGGCATGGGAGGCCGGCAGCGAGGAGACGCTCACGCCGATCGTCACCTGGCAGGACAAGCGCTCGCAGGAGGTGCTCGACCGGCTGGAGGGGGACGGGCGGGCTGAGGCGGTTCGCGAGCGCAGCGGGATGCCGCTCGACCCGTACTTCTCGGCTGGCAAGCTCGCCTGGCTGCTGGAGCACGAGCCTGCGCTCGAACGGGCTCGCGACGCCGGAACGCTGCGGCTCGGGACCGTCGACTCCTGGCTGTGCGACCTGCTGGGCGCGGGCTTCACCACCGACGCCTCGACCGCCTCGCGGACGCAGCTGTACGCCCCGGGGGGCGACGGCTGGGATCGCGAGCTGCTCGACGCCTTCGGGGTGCCGGGCGACTCCCTGCCGGAGATACGTGACAGCGTCGGCGAGCTCGGCTCGCTGCGCCATCCGGACTGGCCGGTGGAGCTGCCGCTCTCGGCACGGGTCGTCGACCAGCAGGCGGCCCTGGCGGGGGCGGGCTGCGTCGAGCCCGGTCTGGTGAAGGCCACCTACGGCACCGGCGTCTTCGTGCTCGCCCACGTGGGCGACGAGCCGCCCACGCCGGGCGACGACGGCCTGCTGCCCACCGTGGCATGGCGGGTCGACGGCCGCACCGAGTTCGCCCTCGACGGTGGCGTGTTCACCGCGGGCGCGCTGGTCGAGTGGCTGTCGCGGGATCTGGGGCTGGCGGCCGACCCGGCGGCCCTGGCGGCGTTGGCGGCCGAGGTGCCCGACAGCCACGGCGTGCGGCTGCTGCCAGCGCTGGCCGGGTTGGGTGCGCCCTGGTGGCGCCCCGACGCCCGCGGCGTGATCGCCGGACTCAGCTCGGGGGTCCGCGCCGGGCACGTGGCCAGGGCCGCCCTCGAGGCGGTCGCCTGGCGGGTGGCCGACGTGCTCGCGGCCGTGGCCGAGCACTCGCCGGTCGAGGCCCTCCGCGTCGACGGCGGCATGACGCGCGATCCGCTGCTGCTCCAGCTTCAGGCCGACGCCGCCGGGCTGCCGGTGCAGCGCGGGGCGGTCGACGCCACCGCCGCGGGCTCGGCGGCACTCGCCGCCGTGGGCGCTGGCATCCTCGGCTCGGTGCGCGAGATCGGGGAGCGGATCCCCGCCGGCGAGCGGGTCGAGCCGGCGCGCGACCGGTCCTGGCGCGAGCGCGAGCACGAGGCTTGGCGGCAGTTCGTCGAGCGGGCGGCGGCGCTGTGAACGACCTGACCGAGATCGTGGCCCGCCTGGCCGCCCTGCTCGGGCCGCGAGAAGGCGAGGTCGAGCCGCTTGGCGGCGGGCTGGTGAACCGCAAGTTCAAGGTCCGCTTCGGAGGGGTCGACTACGTGCTGCGGCTGCCGCGGCGGGATGCCGCCGAGCTCGGGATCGACCGCCAGGCCGGCTTCACCGCGAACACCGCGGCAGCCGAGCTCGGCTTCGCGCCGGCCGTGACGACCATGCTCGAGGAGCCACCCTGCCTGGTCACGATCTACGTGGCGGGTGAGCAGTTGGAGCCCGATCAACTGCGCGAGGCGCGCGCGCTGGCACAGGTCGCGCGGATCCTGCGCCAGTTCCACGGCTCCGGCGTGTCGCTGCCGGTGAGCTTCGACTGCCTGCGCGTCGTCGAGGACGACGCTGCGGCGGCCACGTCGCTCCCGCACGGGTACGGGGAGGCCCTTGATCGCGCGCGCGAGGCCTGCGCGGCGGTCGAGGACCATCCCGAGCACCGCCCGGTGCCGTGCGCGAACGACCTCGTCGCGTCGAGCTTCATCCGCGCCGACGGCAAGCTCTGGGTCGTCGACTGGGAGTACGCCGCGGAGGGCGATCCCTACTTCGACCTCGGCAACTTCGCGGTCAGCAACGGGCTCGACGAGCGGGCCGAGGAGCTGCTGCTCGAGGAGTACCACGACGAGCCACCGGGGCCTCGCCGGCTGGCCGCGCTGCGCCTCATGCGCTTCATGTCCGACCTCCGCGAGGCCCTGTGGGGGCTGCGTCAGAACGCCGGGCCCGACTCGGACGTCGACTTCGACGAATATGCGCGCCGGCACTTCGAGCGGCTCGAGCGCACCGCGAGCGACCCGCGCTTCGGCGAGTGGATCCAGCAGGCACGGGGGTCCTAAGCGGTTACTGCCCGCCGGCCGGCGTCTTCGACGAGGCCGTCGACGCCGGCGGCCGCGTGCGGGACCACTACCGGGAGCTGCTTGGGTCGCTGGCCGATCCCGGGGAGCTGGCGGCCGAGACCGGAGGGCGGCTGCGAGCGAGGCGGGTCACCTTCGGGGCGGCGCCGGGCGGGATCTTCGCTCTCGATCCGGTGCCTCGGCTGCTGCGGCCGGACGAGTGGGCGCAACTCGAGGCCGGCATCTCCCAGCGCCTGCGTGCGCTCGATTCCTTCGTCGGCGACGTCTACGGCGATGGCGAGGTGTTCGACGCGGGCGTCGTTCCTCGCGGTGTGGTCGAGGGCTCGCCGCACTTCGAGCCGGCCATGCGCGGCGCGCGGCCCGGGCGCTGGGTGGCCTTCGCGGGGCTCGACCTGGCGCGCGGGCCCGACGGTCGCTTCCGTGTGATCGAGGATCAGGTGCGGATGCCCTCCGGGCTGGCCTACGCGGTGGCGGCGCGGGAGACGCTGCGCGAGCTGCTTCCTGTCGAGAGCCCCCCGGCCGACCTCTCGACCGCGTTCGGCGAGCTGGCGCTGGCGCTGCGCGACGCCGCGCCGGAGGGAGTCGACGAGCCGAGCGTTGTGCTGCTGTGCGAGGGGCCGGAGGCCGACGGCTGGTGGGAGCACGACCGGCTGGCGCGCGAGCTTTGCGCTCCCGCGGTGACGCTGGCCGACCTGGAGCACCGGGGCGGCCGGTTGGTCGCCTGGATCGACGGCCGCCCAAGGGGCGTCGACGTCGTATACCAGCGCACCGACGAGGACCGCTTCACGCACCCCGACGGCACGCCGACCGCGCTGGGCCAGGCATTGCTGGGGCCCTGCTCGGAGAGCCGGCTGGCCTGCGTGAACGCACCGGGGTCGGGGGTCGCCGACGACAAGCTCGTCCACGCATATGTCGACGACCTGGTGCGCTTCTACGTCGACGAGGAGCCGCTGCTGTCCTCGGTGCCCGGCTACGACCTCGGCGACGAGGACGCCCGCTCCCAGGCGCTAGGGCGACTGGACGAGCTGGTGGTCAAGCCGCGCGGCGAGATGGGCGGCGAGGACGTGGTGCTGTGGCGGTACGCGAGCGAGGACGAGCGCCGCCGGGCGAGGAGGGCGATCGAACGCGAGCCGCAGGGCATGGTCGCGCAGGAGCTCGTCACGCTCTCGACCCATCCGACCGTCTGCGACGGCCGGCTGGAGCCGCGGCACGTGGACCTGCGCCCCTACGCGCTGCTCGACCGCTCCGGCGCCCGCGTGCTGCCGGGCGGGCTCAGCCGCGTGGCGCTCGAGCGAGGGTCGCTGGTCGTCAACAGCGGCCGCGGAGGGGGCGCCAAGGACACCTGGGTCCCGGAGACGCGGAGGGCCTAGCTGGTCCGTTCCGGCATCAGGCCGGCGAGGATGTGCTCGGTGCCCTCGATGTGCTCGCGCATCAGCAGCACGGCGCCCCCGACATCGCGCTTGCGCAGGCAGCCGACCAGCCGCTTGTGCTGGTTGTTCGAGCGGGCGAGCACCTCCTCGGGATGAGGGATGCGCGCGATCAGCCCGCTCATCTGCCCCTGCACCTCGGTCATGGCGGTCACCAGCCGCGGCGATCGCGCCGCCTCGGCCACGCCGATGTGGAAGCGCACGTCGGCGCGACGGTAGAGGTCGAACGCATCGGCCTCGTCCATGCGGGTGACGCAGCTGTCGAGGCGGTCGAGCTCCTCCCTCCCGGAACGCTCGGCGGCCAGGACCGTGGCGCCCGTCTCGATCGCCACCCGCTGATCGAGCACGGCGCGGGCCTCCTCGCCGAGCGGCTCGGCGGCGGCCTCGGGGTCCTCGGCCAGCGGGGGCTCCTCGGCCACGAACGTCCCGCCCGAGCGGCCGCGCACCGAGACCAGGTGGCCGCTCTGCACGAGCGTCGTGAGCGCCTGGCGCAGGGTCGAGCGGGAGATCCGCAGCTGCTCGGCCAGGTCGCGCTCGGGCGGAAGTTGGGCTCCTGGAGGCAGCAGCCCCAGGCGGATCGCCGTGCCGAGCCGCTCGACCGTCTCCTCGAAGGTGGTCGGCGGCTGGACAGGCTTGAACACTGCTTCCAGTGCCGGTCCACCCTCGATGGCTGCACCCCTGTCCACCACTCAAAGGTATACCCGCTGCACCGTTCCCTACCACTAGCATCCGCCGCCGTGGACGTGCGCCAGGAGAAGGTCGTCGTCGAGACCGACCGCTACCGGATCGAGGGCAGCCTCACTCTCCCGCGCGAGGGCTATCGCAGCCGGCTGTCGGACCACATCAACCGCCGCGACCAGGAGTTCTTCACGATCGTCGACGCCAGCCTGTCGGCCCTCGACGGCTCAGGCCGCGACTGGCAGGCCCCGGTCCTGATGCTGGCGCGGCGCCACATCCGGCTGCTGGTGCCGGCGTCCGAAGGCGCCTAGCGCCACCCTGCAACCGGTCGTGCAGTAACAGCCGCTTCCGTCCGCACCCGGGCCGACCATGGGGGCGATGCTCTACGCGGTCCTGATCTGCTCCGACGAGGAGTGCGCCCAGGAGTTCGAGGCCTGGGGCGAGCCCGACGACTTCGAGAGGCTCGCCTGCGAGTGCGGCTGCGCCCTCCAGGCCATCGCCTTCTGCGAGGCCCAGCCGGCCGAGATCCGGCCGCCCGCGGCCGTGCTCGAGCTGCGCCAGCTGAAGCGCGCGGCCTAGCTGCCGACCACGGCGCGAAGTCTCAACCGCAGCGGCGCAGAGTGGCGGTGCGCACGAGACGCAGTCCGGGGCCGCGGCTCACGCTCGCCACCGCACGGAGGCGCCTGCCCTCGAAGCGGGCGAGTGCCCGTGGCCCGATCGTGCGCGCGAACGGTGGCTTGCGGTCGCGGCCGATGAGGCGGCGACCGATCCTGAAGCCGACCCGCCGCACGGCTTCGGTCTCGCCGCCGAGGCGTACTCGCAGCGCACCGCCGCGGCAGCGGCGGCGCAGGCGCAGCCTGGGAGTGCAGCCGGCGACCCGCCGGCCGGCGCACACGACGCTCGCCCGCAGCCAGGCCCCCTCGATCTGCTTCGGGCCGTCCCCCAGCCTGATGCGCGCGATCTCGCGCCGCCGGGCGAGGGAGATGGCCGAGAGCGTGTCGGCCCGCGTGTTCGCGACGAAGCAGCGGCGCCCTCCGGGGCCCAGGGCCGCCCACCCCGGCCCGTCGTCCACCTCGATGATCGCCGTCGGCGCCATCGTCCTCGTCGAGACGAGCGCGACGTAATCGGAGGCCCGCCCGGCCAGGCACAGGGTCCCCTCGTCCCGGGACATGGCCAGGCCGTGGTGCGGCGCCTCGAAGTCGTAGTCCTCCTCGGTCACGCCGTCGTCGATCGGCAGCTCGCGGCTCCGCAGGATGCGCCCCTCGCGCAGCCCGAACTCGACGACGCCGTGGTACTCCGACAGTTGCGTGTACATCCGCGTCTCGTCGCGGGTGATGGCAAAGGGACGGATGCCGCGGTCGAAGGTATGAGCCGCCAGCCGCTCGTTCGTCGCCGCCTCGACGACCGTCAGCTGGTAGGGCGGCGGCGGTGAAGCCGGGCGCAGCTCCTCGGGCGCCAGGATGTTGCCGATGCTGCCGTTGTAGAGCCGCGCGCCGTCCTCGCTGAGGTGGTTGTCGTGCGGCCATTGACCCGCCGGGAAGGTGCCGATGACGGCGCGCTGCCCGGTGTCGACCACCTGCACCTCGTTCTCGGTCAGCGCCGAGACATACAGCCGGCTGCCGTCGGGCGAGATCGTCATGTGGTCGGCGCGGAACCCCGGGATGCGCAGCTTCCACCGGAGCGCGCCGCTCGCGATGTCGAAGGCCGCGACGTCGCCGCGGTGCCCGCGCGACACGTACAGGGTGCGCCCGTCGGGCGACAGGTCCACGTCCTGGGCGAGGTTCTCGCCACCGGCCGCCTCCACCAGCCTCTGGCCGAACAGGGCGTGCGCGGGGTCGTCGGCGAAGGTGGTCTCGCGCCCGTCTGGGACGACGTCGATCTCGCGCAGGACCCGGAAGCGGCGCGCCTCGACGAAGCTGACCGTGCCGCCCTCCGCGTTCGCCACGACCACGACACCTCGAGTCCCGCGCGCGTGCTCGGGCAAGCCCTGCGCCTCGGAGGCGGCCGCCGCGGCGGGCCAGACGACCGAGACGAGCGCAAGCACCGCGAGAACGGCAAGCGGGGCCCGGGTCAAAGGAGGCGTCCCCCGCCGCGGTCGACCGCGAGCAGAACGGAGCGCGCGAACGCGTTCAGGCCCTCGTCGTCGTCGGGCACATTCCACCCCATGCGAGAGATGACGAGCTCATGGCTCGGGATGACGAGGATGTTCTGCCCGAATGCGCCGCTCGCGAAGTACACGTCGGGCGGCAGGGACCGGAACTGCTCCGAGTCGTGGTTCAGCCACCAGAGGGCGCCGTACCCGGGCTCCGTCGGCGCGGGGGTTCGCACGAAGTCGACCCACCTCTTCGAGAGCAGGCGGCGACCGGCGAAGCGGCCCCCCTCGAGGTGCAGGAGCCCCAGCCGCGCGAGGTCCCGCGGGGTGGTGAAGGCGGTGCCGCTCGCGATGAACTGGCCGTAGGGATCGGACTCCAGCGTCGTAGTGCGCATCCCGAGCGGCTCGAGCAGCCGCCGCTGGGCGAACCTCCGGAAGCTGCCGCCGCGGCGGCGCAGCACCCGCCGCATCGAGTAGGCGACTGACAGCACGTTCGCGTTGCGGTACTGCCAGCGCGTCCCCGGCGGCACCTCGAGCGGCGCCTCGATCGCGTCGAGCCAGGTATCGAAGCCGTCGAAGTAGATGAACGCGTGCTCGCTCTGCGGAGTGAAGGTCTCGAGGCTGCGCTCGGTGCCCTCGAACTGGTTCTGCTTCAAGCCGCTGCTCATGTTGAGCAGCTGGCGCATCGTGATCGCCCGGCGGCCGTCCCTTCGCCAGGCCGGGATGGGCGCGCGCCTGTCGAGGCGCAGCAGGCCGCGGTCCACCAACAGCCCGGCCAGCGTGGCCGTGATGCTCTTCGCCACCGACCAGCTCCGCTGCTGGACGTGGGGGCCGAAGCCGGGCGCGTAGCGCTCGCCCACCAGCTCGCCCTTGTGCACCACGACCACGCCGCGGGTCCCGGGGCGGCGTACGTAGGTCTCGAGTGCCGCGTCGAGCAACGTGCGGTCGATCTTGCTGGCGCCCTGCCAGAGCTGCTCGCCGGCGGGCCACGGCCGCTGCGCAGAAGGACCGCGCCAGCGGAACGTCTGCGGCCTGAAGTGCAGCCGGCCCGAGTACGCGGGCAGGATCACGCAGCCCTGCGACCTTGCCCGTACCGCGGACCGCGGCGGCTGGCCGGGATGGTGCACCGTCACCTTCTGACGCCGGCGGTCGATGTCGATCCTCGCGCTGTCGATCGCGAAGCCGGGCGCCAGCGCCGATGCCTGCCGCAGGTCGGTCATGATCGGCTCGGGCTCCCGGCCCGCGATCAGCACGCGCGAGCACAGCTCCTTGGCGGCGAAGGCCGACGCGTACTCCGGCGGGGCCCCGTCGAACTCCGGCCCAGGTGGAGTCGGGTGCTTCTTGCCGAGCGCGGGTGCGGGGGCGCACAGCAGAACGCCGGCGGCCGCCATGGCCGCGAGCCTCGATCCTCTTACGCGTGTCGTGCGCGTGCCTGCCACTGCCCGCCCGAAATCCGTACCCGTCCGGGTGCTTTCCCATGCCGGCCCGGCCTCATGGTCATCATGGGTCGAGCCATGTTCGATCACGTCACGATCCGCGTGACTGACCGGGAGGCCTCGGAGCGCTTCTACGACACGGTGCTTGCCCCGCTGGGGATCGACAGGACATATCGCACCGGGACGTTCTCGGAGTGGCAGGACTTCTCGCTTACGGGGGCCGACACCACACATCCGCCCACCCGCCGGCTCCACGTCGGCTTCGTGGCGCCCAACCACGAGCAGGTCGACGCCTTCTGGCGGGCCGGCATCGAGGCCGGCCACACCGACGACGGGCCACCGGGGCCGAGACCCGAGTACGGCAGTGACTACTACGGGGGGTTCTTGCTCGACCCCGACGGCAACAGCGCCGAGGCCGTGTACCACGACGACCTGCGCCGGGGCGGGGCGATCGACCACCTCTGGATCAGAGTGGCCGGCGTGGCCGCGGCGAAGCGCTTCTACGAGACGATCGCCCCGCACGCCGGCCTGCGCCTGGACCGCAATACGCCCGAGCGGGCCCAGTTCGTCGGCAGCAGCGGCTCGTTCTCGGTCCTGAGCGGCACGCCTACGGAGAACCTCCACATGGCCTTCCCGACCGACGACGACGGCGACGTACATGGGTTCCACGAGGCCGCCACCGCGGCGGGCTACGCCAGCATCGACCCGCCGGGCGAACGCCCGCGATACCACCCCGGCTACTACGCCGCCTACGTGCGTGACCCCGACGGCAACAACATCGAGGTGGTCAACCACCACCGCTCGTAGCGGTGTAAACCGCCCGGGCTGAGACGGAGAGGGTGGGATTCGAACCCACGAGGCAGCGTGAGCCGCCCACGCGATTTCCAGTCGCGCACCTTAAGCCACTCGGTCACCTCTCCGAGGGCGTCCTAGCCTAGCCCTAGAGGCCGAGCTCGCGGACGCCCCGCTCGTGCCAGCCGAGGTGGTGCGCGACCTCGTGGCGCAGGGTGCGCTCGACCTGGGCCCGGAGCAGCTCGAGGTCGTGCCCGAAGTCGCGTTCCAGGGTGTCCTGGTACACGATGATCCGGTCCGGGTAGCTGTCGCGGGCCACCGTGTCGCCGTAGTAGTGCCCGTAGGCCCGGTGCTCGGCGCCGCGCTGCGAGACAACGACCGGGGTGTCTTCGAGCAGCTCCTGGAACTCGTCCGGCAGTCGGTCGATCGCGTCGGCCACCAGCAGGTCGAACTCGGTGGCCCGGGCCGCCAGGGCCGGCTCGCGCGCCAGCTCCTCGCTGCGAATGACGATTCGCTCGAACTCGGGCTCGCTCATCGAGTCCCGCCCCATCAGTGCCACCGTGGCCCATGCCGCGAGCACCACGAGCGCGATCGCGCCCACGAGCAGCGCGACGATTCCGCCTGCGCCCGACAGCGATGGCGGGTTCAGCAGCAGCAGGACCATTCCGACTATGAACGCCGTGGCCCCGGCGGCCTTGATTGGCGCTGCGAGCGCGTCCCTCACACGGTCGAGGTTACGCGCCGGCTCCGGCTACTCCGAGTCGTCCTCCGGGTCCTCGCTGCCCGCCGCTTCGGGGTTGCCGGTGCTCTGGTCGTCCTCTCCCGGAACTCCCGCGTTCTCCTCGGCCTGGTCGCGGGCCTCGTCGCCGTCGTCGTCGGGAACCTGCGCGTCGGGGGCGTCCTCGGGACGCTGGTCGGACTCCTCGTGTCCCTGCATGGTCATCCCTCCTCCTCTTCCTGGTCGTCTTCTGCCTCCTGGCGCGCCTCTTCCTCCTGGCGGTCGTGCTCCTCGATCTCCTGCTCCAGCTTCTCGACCTGGTCGGGCTGGGCGCCGGGGATCTGCTGATCCTCCTCCTTCGACTCCCAGTCCCGCTGGACCTCTTCGATACCGCCCTCGACCCGCTCGGACTCGTGCTCCATCTTGTCCGCGTCGCGCTCCAGCTCGTCTGCCCGCTCCTGGTGACCCATGCCCACCTCCTCTCGCTCTCGCTCGCCGGTAACCTCGTGCGCGTGTGTCGAAACATTCGCACCCTTCACAACTTCGAGCCCCCCGCCACCGAGGAGGAGATCCGCGCGTCGGCTCTCCAGTACGTGCGGAAGGTCAGCGGCTACAACAAGCCGTCGCAGGCCAACGCCGATGCCTTCGCTCACGCGGTCGATGAGGTGACCCGGGTCACGACCGAGCTTCTCGACTCGCTCGTGACGGCGGCGCCGCCCAAGGACCGCGAGGTCGAGGCCGCCAAGGCGAGGGCGAGAAGCGCCCAGCGCTACGCCGCCTGAGCCCGCCGCCGCGCCTCCGCGCGACCGATGAGTTTCGGGGCCGCAGCCGGTCTTGGGTGGTGAGCGCGTGTTTGCGAATCCCGTAGTCCATCTCGAGCTCCACACTGGCGACCTGCCCCGTGCCTGCACCTTCTACGCGGGGCTGTTCGGCTGGCGCCCCGAGCGCGTCGAGGCCGAATGCGGCTCCTACGTCGCACTCGGGCTCGGGCCGATCGACGGCGGCGTCGCCGAGTGCCGCACCCGGCGGCCCGTGTGGGTGCCCTACGTGGAGGTCACCGACGTGGGCCAGGTCACCGAGCGAGCCCGCGGCCTTGGCGCCTCGGTCATGCTCGAGCCCCGGGAGGGCCCCGCCGGCTGGCGAAGCGTGGTCGCCTCGCCCGCGGGGGCGGAAATCGCGCTCTGGCAGCCAAAGTGCATGACCCCGTGACAAGGAGGAGACCAATGCCGCAGAAGATCGTCACCAACCTGTGGTTCGACACCGAGGCCGAGCAAGCCGCCGAGTTCTACTGCTCGTTGTTCGAGAACTCGCGCATCGTGAACGTCGCCCGCTACACGGAATCCGGGCCGCGAGAGACCGGCATGGTCATGACCGTTGACTTCGAGCTCGAGGGCCAGCGCTTCACCGGCATCAACGGCGGTCCGGAATTCAAGTTCGACGAGGCGATGTCGCTGCTCATCAACTGCGAGACCCAGGACGAGATCGACTACTTCTGGGAGAAGCTGTCGGAGGGCGGCGAGGAGGGCCCTTGCGGCTGGCTCAAGGACCGCTACGGCGTGTCCTGGCAGGTCGTGCCGACCGGGATGGACGAGCTGTTCGCCGACCCGGACCAGGAGCGTGCGGACCGCGCGATGAAGGCGATGCTCCAGATGCGCAAGATCGACCTGGGTGAGCTGCAGCGGGCCGCCGACGGCGTGCCGGCCAGCTGACCGCCGCGGACCCGGGAGGTCGAGATGAGCGAGGTCCTGTGGCACATCACGATGTCGGTCGACGGCTACATCGCCGGCCGCGACCACGAGATGGACTGGATGGGGAACTACGAGCTCGACAGTCCGCTCGGGGTCGAGGTCATGCGGAGGACCGGCGCAATCCTGGCGGGCCGCCGCTGGCACGACCTGGCGATCGAGCGCTGGGACGGCCGGCACGGAATCTACGGCGGCAACTGGACGGGGCCGGTCTTCGTGATCACCCACGATCCGCCGGCGGATCCCCCCGATCCCGAGATCACGTTCCTGAGCGACGGCATCGAGCCGGCCGTCGCCACCGCGCGTGAGGCGGCCGGAGGACGGGGCGTCGGGATCCTGGGCGCCAACACCGCCCAGCAGGCGGTGGCTGCCGGGCTGGTCGACGAGATCGTGATCCACGTGGTACCGCTGCTCCTGGGCGGTGGGGTCCGGCTGTTCGAAGGGGCGGAGGTCGACCGGGTGCGCCTGGAGCGCGTTCAGGTCGGCCAGTCCGGCGACTCCACCGACCTCCGCTTCCGGGTGCTTCGCTAGTCGTAGTTCTCGATCATCCTGACGTTCAGCCAGAGCGCCACGGCGCCGAGCACCGCGACCACGGCGAACCCCGGCCAGATGGCGCCCCAGTCCAGATCGTCGAGAATGAGGGATCGCAGCGCTTCCATCAGGTAGGTGACCGGGTTGACCGTCGCGGCGACCTCCATCGGCTCGGTCAGCAGCTCGCGCGGCACGAAGTTCGGCGTCAGGAACAGCAGCGGGAAGAAGATGAGCCCGCCGGAGTTCACCGCCGCCGCGTTGCGGGCCTTCAGCGCGATGAGCTGGATGAAGCCCGCGTACACGACGCCCCACAGCGAGGTCAGCCCGATCAGCAGGATGAAACCGAGCACGCCGCTCGCGATCGAGATCCCGAACGGCAGGGCCAGCAGCACGATCAGCGTGGAGAGCACGACGCCCTTCGCGACCTCGGCCACGAGCCGGCCGAGCACGAGCGAGTAGCGCGGGATCGGGATAGCCCGGAGCTTGTCGAAGTAGCCGCCTTCGATCTCCTCGACCAGGAACAGGGCGGCCATCCCGAACGACGCCGCCAGCAGCAGGGTGATCGGGAGCTGGAAGGCGCCGTATCCCTGACCTTCGAGGAACCCGGTGGAATCCGACGGGAAGATCTTGGCCGCCTGGCCGGTGTTGACGACCAGGAAGAACAGCGGGATGAACATCGTCATGACGAGGGCGTCGGGTTGCCGCAGCGCCTCGCGCAGGGACCGCTTGCCCAGGGCGATGGTCGCGCTCACGCCGCCACCTCCTGAACCTCGCCGGCGGCCCGGTCGCGGGTGCGCCCGGTCGCGCTCAGGAACACGTCCTCGAGCGTGACCTTCCCGTTCCCGCCGCGCCGCTCGCGCAGGCCGGCCTTCAGCTCCTCCGGCGTGCCGTGGCAGACGATCCGGCCGTCGTCGATGATCGCGAGGCGGTCGCAGAGCTGGTCGGCCTCCTCGAGGTACTGAGTCGTCAGGAAGACCGTGGTGCCATGGCCGTTGATCCGTCGCAGCTCCTCCCAGATCGTGAGCCGGCTGGCCGGGTCGAGGCCGGTCGTCGGCTCGTCGAGGAACAGGACCTCCGGCTCGTGCACCAGCGCCGCAGCCAGGTCGAGCCGTCGCTGCATGCCTCCGGAGTAGCCCTTGATCACCCGGTCGGCCGCCTCCTCGAGGTCGACAAGCGCCACAAGCTGCCGGGCGCGCTCGGCCGCTTCGGTGGCGTCGAGCCCGAAGAGGCGCCCGTGCAGCTCCAGCAGCTCGCGGCCCGTCTGGCGCGGGTCGAGGCCGGCCTCCTGGAGGGCAACGCCTATGCGCCGCCGGGCCTCGGCGGGATCGCCGCCCACGTCGGCGCCGGCGACCTCCGCCCGGCCGGCCGTGATCGACAGGAGGGTCGTGAGCATGCGAACCGTGGTCGACTTCCCGGCCCCGTTCGGGCCGAGAAATCCGAAGATCTCGCCGGGGCGGACTTGCAGATCCACGCCCCGCACGGCCTCCACGGTGCCTTCGCGGCCGTCGTAGTGCTTCACGAGCCCTTCGGCCAGCACCGCGGGGCCTCCACTGTTGGTCATATCGGCTCCTGGTTCCATGTGCCTGACACTAGTGAGACTTCGGAGGCACGCCGAATTCATCGTGTGAACGGCGTATCCGACTAACGTCAGCGGCATCGACAACCTGCCCACTCCCGCCGCGATTCAGCGCATCTACCTCGGGCTGATGCTCGGGAACACGCTGGCGGCGTCGTTCATCTGGGGCATCAACACGATCTTCCTGCTCGACGCCGGGCTGTCGAACCTCGAGGCGTTCGCGGCGAACGCGTTCTTCACGGTCGGGATGGTGATCTTCGAGGTGCCCACGGGGGTCGTGGCCGACACCGTCGGCCGGCGGGCCTCGTACCTCCTCGGCACGGTGACCCTTGCGGCGACCACCGTTCTCTACTGGCTGCTGTGGACGGCCGAGGGGCCGTTCTGGGCCTGGGCCGTGGTGTCGATCGGCCTGGGACTCGGGTTCACGTTCTTCTCGGGCGCTGTCCAGGCCTGGCTGGTGGACGCGCTCCAAGCCACCGGCTACAAGGGCGACCTGGAGACCGTGCTCGGCCGCGGCCAGGTCGTGGAGGGCGCGGGGATGCTGGCGGGCGCGGTGGCGGGCGGAGTCATCGCGCAGGTGACGAACCTCGGCGTGCCCTTCCTGCTGCGCGGGGCGATCCTCGTGGCGATGTTCGTGGTGGCGTTCCTCGTGATGAGGGATGTGGGCTTCACGCCCGCCCGCAGTCAGGGTGTGACCCGCGAGATGCGGCGCATCGCAGGCGCGTCGATCGACAACGGCTGGCGAGTCCCTCCAGTGAAATGGATCATGCTGTCGTCCTTCTTCACGTTCGGGGTCGGCATCTACGCGTTCTACGCCCTCCAGCCCTACCTGCTCGAGCTGGCGGGCGACCCGGATGCGTATGGAATCGCCGGGCTGGTGGCCGCGATCGTCGCGGGCTCGCAGATCGTCGGTGGCATGGTTGCGCCGCGGGTCCGGCGCCTGTTCCGGCGCCGCACGTCAGCTCTGATCGTCGCCGCGGCGGCGAGCTCGGTCGCGCTCGCGGGGACGGGCGTGTTCGACGACTTCTGGGTCGTGCTGGCGCTGATCGTGGCCTGGGGCCTGCTCGACGCCGCCGCCATGCCGATTCGGCAGGCCTACCTCAACGGGCTGATCCCGTCGGAGCAGCGAGCCAGCATCCTGTCCTTCGACTCGCTGATCGGCTCGACCGGAGGGGTGGTGGCCCAGCCGGTCCTGGGCCGCGCGGCCGACGTCACGAGCTACGGCACCTCCTACG
>DATACN010000240.1:0-4021 GCA_036258995.1 Thermoleophilaceae bacterium
CGAGGCCCTCGAGGGCGAGATCGCCCCGATCGAGTGCATCAGCGCCGGCTCCGACGGCACGCTCGTCTGCGCGCGTGAGGGCCAGCCCGGCCACGATCCCTGCCCCACGAAGCTGCTGTGGACCCGCGTACAGGGTTCGATCGTGCGCACCCTCGGAGACATGACCCTCGCCGACCTGGTCCGCCCCGCCCCCAAGAAGAAGAAGGAGACCCTGACCGCTTGACCCTCGAGATCCAGAACCTGCACGTGCGCACGGAGGAGCGCGAGATCCTGCACGGCGTCGACCTGACCGTTCGCAAGGGCGAGACCCACGCCCTGATGGGGCCAAACGGCTCCGGCAAGTCGACGCTCGCCAACAGCCTCATGGGCAACCCCAACTACGAGATCACCGAAGGCAGGATCCTTCTGAACGGCGATGACCTGACCGAGGCCGACCCCGACGAGCGCGCCCGGGCCGGCCTGTTCATGGCCTTCCAGTACCCGGCCACGATCCCCGGGGTCTCGGTGGCGAACTTCCTGCGCATGGCGGTCAACGCCGGCCGCGAGGAGCCGATCAAGGTCAAGGAGTTCGGCAAGCTGCTCGGCGACAACATGGAGCTGCTGCGGATCGACCGCGACTTCACGAGCCGCTACCTGAACGAGGGGTTCTCCGGCGGTGAGAAGAAGCGGGCCGAGATCCTCCAGCTGGCAATGCTGCAGCCGGACTTCGCGGTGCTCGACGAGACCGACTCCGGTCTCGACATCGACGCGCTGCGGATCGTGTCGGAGGTCGTCAATGCGATGCGCAACGGCGAACGCGGCTTCCTGATCATCACCCACTACGCCCGCCTGCTCGGCTACGTCAGGCCCGACTTCGTCCACATCATGCTCGACGGCCGCATCGTCCGCGAGGGCGGGGCCGAGCTGGCCGACGAGCTCGAGGACAAGGGCTACGAGTGGGTCCGCGAGGAGGTGGCCGCGGGTGCCTCCTAGCTTCGTCGAGGAGCGCCGCCGCGCCGCGCTCGAGGTCTTCGAGCGCGAGCCCCTCCCCCACTGGCGCCGGTCAGGCTTCTGGACCACCAGCCTGCGAAAGCTCGAGCTCGACCAGCTCGAGCCGAGGCGCTACGACGTCTCGGACGAGCTGCCCGAGATCGTGCGCGAGCACCTCGGCGACGAGGACCACGCGGGGCTCATCGTCCAGCGTGGCGCCAGCACCGTGTTCACTCATACAAGCGACGAGAACCTGCTCCTGATGCCGCTCGAGCAGGCAGTCGAGGAGCACCCGGAGCTGGTGGAGCCGCACTTCGGCAAGCGCCTGCCGATCGACGAGGGCAAGTTCGCCGCGGCCACGGCGGCGTTCTGGACGGGCGGGGTGTTCGTGCACGTGCCCAAGGACGTGAGAATCGAGAAGCCGATCCAGGTGGTCTGGCTGATCGACGAGCCGGGCACGGCGCAGTACGCGCACACGCTCGCGGTGGTCGGCCAGTTCTCCGAGTGCAAGATTCGCGAGTACTGCGTGGCTCCGGGGATCGAAGGGCAGGCCCTTCATGCCGGCGCCTTCGAGCTCTACGCGCAGCCCGGCGCGCAGGTGGACCTCGCCCACTACCAGGACTGGGGCCCCGGCGAGGTGCACGACGTTTCCGTCAAGCGCGTTGAGATCCGCCGCGACGCTCGCGTCAAGTGGGTGCCGGTGCACCTTGGCGGGCGCCTGACCAAGCAGGCGCTGGACATCATCACGGCCGAGCAGGGCTCCGACATGCGCCACACCGGCCTCTACTTCACCGAGCGCGACGAGCACCTCGACCTCTTCACCACCGACAAGCACGAGGAGGGCCACACCACCGGTGACACGGTCTGGAAGGGCGCCCTTACCGGCGATTCCCGTGCCTCCTACGAGGGCCTGATTCACATCGTCCCGGGCGCCCAGGAGACCCACACGTACCTGCAGACGCACCAGATGCTGCTGTCGCCCAAGGCCAAGGGCGACGCGATCCCCTCGCTGATCGTCCAGACCGACAACGTCTCGGCCTCCCACGGCGGCACCGTGGGCGAGCTCGACGAGGACCAGATCTTCTACATGATGACCCGGGGCGTCTCGCGTTCCGAAGCCGTCCGCGTGCTGGTGGAGGGCTACTTCGAGGAGGTCGTGCAGCGTCTCGAGGATCCGGGCCTCCAGGAGCTGGTGCGCCGCCGCATCGCCGAGAAGCTGAAGGGCGCCGAAGAGCAGGTGCGCGAGTTCATCGGAGAGCGCTCGTGACCCTGGCCGCCGTCGACGTGCGCGCGGACTTCCCGATCCTCGCCCGGGAGGGACTGGTCTACCTCGACTCCGCGGCGACCTCCCAGAAGCCGCGCCAGGTGATCGAGGCGATCGACTCCTACTACCGCAACTCGAACGCCAACATCCACCGCGGCGTCTACTCCCTGGCGCGAGAGGCCACGGAGCTGTTCGAGAACGCACGCGAGCGCGTGGCCGCCTTCACCGGCTGGGACACGGCGGCAACGATCTTCACCAAGAACGCCACCGAGGCGATCAACCTGGTCGCCTACTCGTGGGGCCGCGAGCACGTCGGCGAGGGCGACGAGGTCCTCATCACCCACATGGAGCACCACTCGAACATCGTGCCCTGGCAGCTGCTGTGCCAGGAGCGCGGGGCGACGCTCCGATACCTCTCGATCTCCGAGGAGGGCACTCTCTCGCTCGACGAGCTCGACGAGGTGCTTGCCGGCGGTCGCGTCAAGCTGGCCGCCTTCGCGCACGTCTCGAACGTGCTCGGCACGCTCAATCCGGTCGAGGAGATGGTGCGCCGGGTCCACGCCGCCGGCGCCGTGACGCTGATCGACGGCTCCCAGGCGGCCCCGCAGCTTCCGCTCGACCTGGGCGAGATCGGATCGGACTTCTACGTCTGGACGGGTCACAAGGCCCTCGGCCCCACGGGCATCGGGGTGCTCCATGGCCGCCGCGAGCTGCTCGAGTCGATGCGTCCCTTCCTAGGCGGCGGCGACATGATCTCCAAGGTCGAATTCGACTTCTCGACCTGGAACGAGCTCCCCTGGAAGTTCGAGGCCGGCACCTCTCCGGTGGCCGAGGGCGTGGGGCTGGGCGCGGCGGTCGACTACCTGGCCGGCGTCGGCATGGACGTCGTGCGCGCGCACGAGAAGGACCTGAGCGCATACGCGCTGGAGCGGCTGCCCGAAGTCGAGGGCATCCGGATCTTCGGCCCGCTCGACGCTGAGAGGCGCGGCGGGGTCGTGTCGTTCGCGGTCGACGGGATCCATCCCCACGACGTCGCCGAGCTGTGCGACCGCAAGGGCGTCTGCATCCGCGCAGGCCACCACTGCGCCCAACCCCTGATGCGCATGCTGGGCGTCCCCGCCACGGCCCGGGCCTCCTTCCACGTCTACAACTCGCGCGAGGACGTTGACCGTCTCGTGGAGGCGCTGTCCGACGCCCGCAGGGTGTTCGGCCTCTGATGGACGCCCTCTACCGCGACTACATCCTCGACCACTACAAGAACCCGCGGAACTTCGGCACGCTCGAGCCGCACGATCTCGAATTCCACGACCACAACCCGCTCTGCGGCGACGAGCTCGGCGTGCACATCCGGGTCGAGGGCGGCAAGGTCGCCGAGCTGCGCTTCCACGGCCAGGGCTGCGCGATCTCCCAGGCCGCCGCCTCGATCAGCTCCGAGGAGCTGGTCGGCATGTCCGTGGACGAGATCCCGGGGCTCGACGCCGACTGGGTGATCGAGCAGCTGGGAATCGAGATCTCCCCCACGCGCCGCGCATCACCTTCAGCGAGAGCAGCGCGCACTTGCGGCGCGTGGGGGAGATGTCGATGCCGAGCTGGTCGATCACCCAGTCGGCGCCCAGGCGCTCGATCTCCTCGAGCGGCATCCCGATCAGCTCCTCTGAGGTGATCGAGGCCGCGGCCTGCGAGATCGCGCAGCCCTGGCCGTGGAAGCGGAGGTCCTTCACGCGCCCGTCCTCGACCAGCAAGTGCACGCCCAGCTCGTCGCCGCACAGCGGGTTGTGGTCGTGGAAC
>DATACN010000241.1:0-6446 GCA_036258995.1 Thermoleophilaceae bacterium
GCGGGGTCTTCCCGGGCGACGATACCGGGAGAAGGGGGTCCAGGAAGGACCCCCTTTCTCGTTCTGCCCCCGATGCGTGTTAGCTTCGCGCGCGTGGACTTGATGGACGACCAGCGCGTCGCCCCGTCGATCCTGGCCTCCGACTTCGCGCGGCTCGGCGAGCAGGTCGACGAGGTGATGGCCGCCGGCGCGCGAGTGATCCACGTCGACGTAATGGACGGTCACTTCGTGCCGCCGATCTCGATCGGCGCGCTGATCGTGTCCGCCCTGCGCGAGCGAGTCCACGACGCGGGGGGAGTGCTCGACGTGCACCTGATGGTGGAGCGCCCCGAACGCCTCGTGGCGGAGTTCGCGAGCGCTGGCGCCGACGCGATCACGGTCCACCTCGAGGCGACGCCGCACGTCCACTATGCGCTGATGGCCGTGCACGAGGCCGGATGCCGGGCCGGGCTGGCGATCAACCCCGCCACGGCTCCCGAGGCGGCCAGCGCGCTCTCGGGGGCCTACGACCACCTTCTCTGCATGACGGTAAACCCCGGCTGGGGCGGCCAGGCCTACATCGAGAGCTCGACGCCCAAGCTGCGCCGCCTGCGCGAGCTGATCCCCGACGGCACTCCGATCGAGGTCGACGGCGGGATCGACTCCGAGACCGCGGCTGTGGCCGCGCAGGCCGGGGCGACCCTTTTCGTGGCCGGATCCTCGATCTTCGGCGCCCACGATCCGGGCGAGGCATACCGTGAGATAGCCGCGGCGGCGGGCGCGGTATAGAAGTTTGACCTTTCGTCCCGCCGGGTACCGCCGGGGCAATGGCGAAAGGCGGGGGCCTCGCGCGTCTCACACTGGCCGCGGTAGTCGCGGCGCTCGCCCTGCCGGCATCGGCGTTCGCCGGCCACGGGCTCGAGGCGCTGCTCGACCATGACCCTCCGACCGGCCCCCCACCGGCCGCCCCCAATCCGGGCTTCCAGTCCGGAGGCAGGGACGCCGAGTGGGAGCTCGTCGGCAGCATCCCCACCGGCAACCCCCACTCCGACCTCGACTTCTTCGAGCAAGGGGGGAACACCTACGCTTCTGTGGGCACCCTCGGGACCGGCGGCAACGGGGGCGGGCAGACGATCGTGCAGCTCACGGAGGGCGACCGTGTCGCACCGAGGTTCGTCACTTCGGAGCCCACAGCGTCGTGCATCAGCCAGCCCGACCAGGCGCTAGGCCTCCAGCACGACGTAGAGGCCACGCCCAAGGGCAATGCGATCCTCAACACGGACGTCCTGGCGGCCGACCGCACCGACACCCAGCTACTGATCGATGCCACCGACAACCCGGGCCGCTGCCACGATCAGGGCCCCGGAGGGCTACAGCCGAACTCTCCGCAGGGAGGCCTCGAGATCATCGACGTAACTGACCCAAACAACCCGGTGACCATCGGGCTCACGAGCCACATCGGTGAGGCGCACACGGTGAACGTCGATCCGAAGCGGCCGCACATCGCCTACGCCGTCACGTCGGACAACGTCGGTGTCGACGCCGCGGGGAGAAGGCGCAACGAGTTCGCGACCAACCCGGGCGTGCAGCAGGGCACTGACAAACTCGATCTCGACGGCTTCGAGGTCGTAGACCTCTCTTCGTGCATGAACTTCCCGCCGGGGACGAGCCTCGACGACAAGCGGACTCGCTGCCGCCCGCAGGTCTACCGCTACCGCTATCCGAGCACCGAGATGTCGCTAGGTCACACGAATCAGGGCGGCACCCCATCCGAACCCAGCAACCCCGAGGGCATCAACGCGAACGGAGTGTTCGGCTGCCACGAGCTGGAGATCTATCCCAACGACCGCCTGACCTGCGGCAGCGGCAACGCGATGATCGCCTTGGACATGCGCGGCGCCTTCAACAACAACGGCACCCCCACGAACTTCCGCGACGACAGGCCGAACGGCACGCCGCTGCCGTGCCGCGAGCGGGAAAGCATGTCGGCGCCGCCGTTCGACACCCTCGCCACCGTGATCGACTGCGTCGACGGGCAGGGCGACGGCGAGGAGGACCTCACGGTTCCGAACTGGCTTGCCGCCGGAGCTCCGTCACTCCAGGGCGTGAACTGGATAGGCAGCGCCTTCCACCAGGGGCGTGAGTCGACCACGGGCGCGGCCGATCCCGCCTTCCCCTCGTCGGAGGACATCGACTTCAACCACGAGGCGGAGCTGACCCACTCGGGCAGGTACGTTCTTTCGACCGACGAGCGCGGCGGCGGGGTCCTTCCGCCGGGGGCCTCCTGCAGTCCCGGAGCGGACAATCCCACCGGCAATGGGGGTATCCACGCCTATCGCGTGGACGCTCTGTTGCGTAGGCGGCCGGCCGATCCCAACGACGCCTTCACCTCGTACGCCCGCAACCCGCAGGGCGGCAAGGCGATCTACCGCGCCCCGGTCCGCACCCAGCCGCAGGCGAGCCTGTGCACCGCGCACGTCTTCCAGCAGATCCCGGGCCAGAACCGGATCTTCATGGGCTGGTACTCGCAGGGCACCCAGGTCCTCGACTTCGTCGAGCACGCGAACGGCCGCTTCGAGTGGCGCGAGGCCGGCTACTTCATCCCGGTCAGCGCCAACGAGTGGGTCTCGCACATCTTCAAGGTCGAGCGCAATCCCGACGACACCTTCACCTACTACGGCGCGGCTGCCGACTTCAACCTCGGCGCGGCGGGACGCAATGCGGTCGATGTCTTCAAGGTGACGCTTCCGGCGCCGCCTGCCCCGCGCGGCTTGCAGCAGGGCGTCGGTCGCGGCTTCGACCCGCGGCCCTGCGTGCCCGCCCCGGCGCGGGCGAGCTCGGGCCGCATCTCGACCGCCCGCGTCGGCAACAGCGCCCGGCGATTCCGAAGCCGCTACCTCACGCGGCGCCGCCGCGGCCGCGTCACCAGCCACTGCGTGCGCCGCAGCCGGGGACGCTTCTACGTGGGCTCCGGCCGCCGCGGCAGGATCAACTTCGTGGCCTCCACCAGCGGGCGCATCGGCACCCGCCGCATCCGGCCGGGCAGGCGGCTGCGGCGAGCCCGAGTGTCCGGCGTCCGGCGCTTCGCCCCCCGCGCCAGGGGACTGCGCCGGGTCTTCATAGGCACGCGGACCCGCCACCGCCGGTTCCTCTACGGCACGAGGGGCCGCCGCGTGACATTCATCGCCTCGGTGAGCCGCGCGCAGGCGCGTAACCGGCGCGCACTGGCCCGCCGGCTGCGCGCCCTCAGGCTGGTCCCCCGCTAGCCCCTAGCCCGCCCCGAGCCGCCCCTGCAGGGGGCCTTCGGTGCCCTCAAGACGGCAGCGCACGATCCGGTCGGCATCCTCGGGCCGCATGGACTGGTGCACGTGCGGGTCGAAGACCCCCTGGTCGGTGTCGGTGAAGGGCCAGGGATGCGTGGCCCGCACGAGCTCCCGCCCGCGCGCGTCGAGGCATACGAGCTCCACGTTCGGGCGGCCGCCGGCGGTGGAGGCGACGTTCACGCCCGGATCCTCGACGTACACCGTGATGCCCGGGCTCCCACCCGGCAGGGACTCGCGGGCCACCCTGAGACCGGACGCCTCGTCGCTGCCGCCGCCGGCCAGAAGGGCGACCGCCCCGAGCACCAGTCCGACCGCCCCAAGCACGGCCACGCTCACGAGCCGAGCCCTGGCCGCGCCCCCCTGCTCCCCGCTCCCCTCCACCGCGTCGCTCAGCGGCGCCGCTTGCGCCTGCGCCTGCTCGGCCCCGGCTGCTCGGGCGCCTCGGGCTCCGGCCCGGGCTCACGCTCGACCTCCTCGGCCGCCGCCGCGCCGAGCGCCTCGCGGCGCCGTTCGGCGGCCGAAGGCCAGTGCACCGCGGTGCCGGTCTCCCATGCCTCGCCGCGACCGCCGGGCCAGTAGCCGAGGAACACCGCGCCGAGCGCCCCGAGCCAGAAGAGCTGCACGATGAGCGGGCCGCCGAAGATCGGGATCACATAGAGGACCCCGACGATGATCCCGATGATGCCGAGGAAGCGGCTCAGGATCCCGGCGCGCATGGCGTTGAGGCTCACCAGCACCAGCGAGAACGCGAGCGCCAGGGTTCCGGCCGCGCCGAGGGCGACGGGAACGGGTCCGCGATCGTCCAGCATGTCCTCCGCGCGCCGCTCTCCGATGCGCCCCTCGATCACTCCGCCCGAGGCGAACTCCTCCGCGATGTCGATGCGGTCGATCGTCGACAGCACGGACGCCACCGCGAACATCGCCGGTCCCAGGTACACCAGCCAGACGAACCACGCGGGAAGCTCCTCGCGCCGGTAGCGGGTGACGCGGAACAGGAACCAGAGAACCACCCCCAGACCGATGTAGTTGAGGGCCTGGACGAACGACGACGCCAGGAAGGCGCTGGAGTACTCGTCGATTGCAATCAGCACCCCCCGGTCCTGGGTGGGCCGGTCCTGGAGCACGACGGCCTGCACCAGGACGGTGTTGGCCACGAGTGCCGTGGCCGAGACGAACGCGGCGCCCGCGGCCCAGCGCCCGGCGCGGCGCTCCCACTCGAGCTGGGCGTCGTGCTGCCCCATCGGCTTGCGCTCAGTCCTCGGAGGCCTGCGAGGGCGGGATGCGGGGCGGCGGCGGACCAGGCTCCGACAGGCGAGGCGGGTAGTACTCGACGTCCTGGGGCTCGACGACCCTCGACACGCGGTCGCCGACCGCCAGCATCAGGTCGAGCGCGGGCGCGGCCAGCCGGATCAGCCGCTCGACGCGCTCGCGGGTGCGGACCTGGGCAGGCGTGGGCGGAGGCATCAGCCGCCCCTCTGGTGGAAGTAGAACTCTGGCAGTGCGGCCCGCGCCACCTCGGCGGTGATCTGCTGGGCCTGGTGGAGGTCGCCGGCGCGGACGGCGAGGTCGTCGATCGTCACGATGCCGGCCAGCTCCTCGCCGTCGGTCACCGGCAGCCGGCGGATGCGGTGCTGCACCATCAGCGCGACGGCCTCCTCGATGTCCATCTCGACCATCCCGGTCACGAGCGGGCGCGACGCGTGCGGGCCGGCCTCGTCCTCAGCGCTCACGCCGTCTGCGGCGACCGCGAGTGCCAGGTCGCGGTCAGTGATCACGCCGACCGGCCGGTCGTGCTCGAGGATGACCACCGAGCCGACGTTGCGGTCGCGCATCAGCTCGCCCACGCGCCGCAGGCTGTCGGCTGTCTCGGCTGTCACCACCCCCTGCGTCATCACGTCGCTGATGCGCACGGCGCGACTGTATCGAGGCCGCTAGCCCGCGGGCGGAACGATCCGGAGCACGCGGTCGTCTCCCTCGCGGGGCGTTCCGCGGCCGTCCCGATTGCTCGTGAGCGCGTACAGCGCGCCGTCCGGTGCCTCGACCACCGTGCGCAGGCGGCCGAACTCTCCCTCGAACAGAGTCTCGTCGCGGGTGACGCGGCCCCGGCCGTCGATGCGAAGCCGCCGGATCTGCTCGCCGACCAGCGCCGCGATCAGCAGGTCACCGCTCCAGGCGGACCCCGCCCGGCTCACGAAGCTCGCGCCGGACGGGGCGATCGAGTCCTCGTAGACGGCCACCGGCGCCTCGAAGCCGCCGTGGTCCTCGCCGCGAGCCTCCGGCCAGCCGTAGTTGGCGCCCTCTCGCAGCACGTTGACCTCGTCGTCCCCGTCGGGGCCGTGCTCGCTCGCCACGAGCGCCTGCGTCCGCGGGTGCCAGTCGAAGCCCTGGGGATTGCGGTGGCCCAGCGTGAACACCTCGGGCCGGGCCCCGCCACCGCGCGCGTCCTCGGCTTCCATGACCAGTAGCTTGCCGTTGAGCGACTGCTGATCCTGGGCCAGCTCGTCCTCGGCGGCGTCGCCGGTCGTGAAGTAGAGGCGTCCGTCGGGGCCGAAGTGGATCCGACCGCCGTCGTGGATTCCGGCAGCCGCGATGCCGCCGACGATCACGGCCTGCTCCACGAGCCGCTCGCCCTCGAGCCGGTATCGGGCGACCTCGTTGCCGCTCGAGGTGGTCCGGTAGAGGTAGACGAACCGGTTGTCGCCGAACTCCGGATCGACCGCCAGCCCGAGCAGCCCGGCCTCGCCGACCGCCTCCACGTCCACCTCGGCCACGGGGTCCGGGCGCAACTCGCCGTCGCTGTCAAGCAAACGCACCCGGCCGGGCCGCTCGGTGATCAGCGCGGCGCCGCCAGGGAGGAACGCGATCTCCCAGGGCGCCTCGAGGCCGGTGGCGACGGTCTCGACACGTGCTCCGCCCTCCGCGCGGGATGCGCCGCCGTCCCCGGAAGGCTCGTCCTCGCCGCCGCAGCCGGCGGCCAGCAGGCAAGCCGCCACGGCAAGCCCCCGCCGCCGCACGGCCTCAGCGACCGAGCGGGTTGAAGCGGCTCCCGGCCACACGCAGCAGGAGGCTGCGCGGGACGTGCTGGCCGCCGAGCGTGGTGGCGCGGTTCATCAGCCCGCCGGGCACCACCACGCGCTTGCCGCG
>DATACN010000242.1:0-10143 GCA_036258995.1 Thermoleophilaceae bacterium
GGCGCCGGCCCCGGCCCCTGCGCCGCCACCGCCACCGCCACCGCAGGAGCCCGACGAGGATGATGTGGGCGACGACGATGACGACGATGCCGGTGACGACGACTGACGCGGAGCCCCTGCAGGGAGGCGGCGCGGCGCGGCTGTTCCGGGGGGCCCGCACGCGCATCCTGGCGTCGGTCCTGGGCCTGCTCGTGTTCGCGACGGCCGCATCTCTGCTCGTGGACCGCGCGCTGCTGCTCGACCAGGTCGGCGAGCGCGTCGACGAGTCGCTGACCCAGGAGGTGCGCGAGCTGCGGGTGCTCGTCGAGGATGGGCGCAACCCCACAACTGGTAGGCCGTTCGGCACTGACGTGGCCGCGATCTTCAGCGTCTTCCTCGAGCGCAACGTGCCCAGCGAGGGCGAGGAGTTCTTCACCTACGTCGATGGACGGCCCTTCCGCTCGACCGCGCCAGACGGCGTGGGCCGCGAGCTGTTGGCAAACCTGCCTGGGCTCGCGAGCACCAACCAGAGCCGGCGCGCCGACGTTGCCATGCCCGGCGGCGAGGCTCGCTACCTGGCGGTGCCGGTCGTGATCGACGGCCGCCAGCGCGGGGTGTTCGTGGTCACGGCCGCCCTCGCGCGCGAGGAGGAACAGGTCACCGATGCCCTCACGACCACCGCGATCGTGTCGATCGTGGTGCTCGTGCTCGCCTCCGGAATCGCCATCCTCGTGGCCGGCAGGGTGCTGGCGCCGGTCCGCCAGCTCACCGAGACCGCGCAGGCGATCACTGAGTCCGATCTCACGCGCCGGATCCCGGTGGAGGGCACCGACGAGCTCGCCGAGCTCGCGGCGACCTTCAACGCGATGCTCGACCGGCTCGAGGAGGCCTTCGACACGCAGAAGGAGTTCGTCGCGGATGCCGGACACGAGCTGCGCACGCCGATCACGGTGATCCGGGGGCACCTCGAGCTGCTCGGGGACGACCCCAGGGAGCGCGAGGAGATCGTCGAGCTCGTGACCGACGAGCTCGACCGGATGGCGCGGATGGTCGACGAGCTGCTGCTGCTCGCGAAGGCGCAGCGGCAGGACTTCCTGCGCCTCGAGGACGTCGATCTCGACGTGCTGACGGAGGAGCTTATGGCCAAGGCTCAGGCCCTCGCCGACCGCCGCTGGGAGCTCGAGGAAATCGCCCCGGGACGCCTGACCGCCGACCGGCAGAGGCTCACGCAGGCGCTGATGAACCTGATGCGCAACGCCGTCGAGCACACCGGCGCCGGCGACCGCATCGCGCTCGGCAGCTCGATGGATGACGGCTACGCACGGCTTTGGGTCGAGGACTGCGGCCCGGGCATCTCGCAGCCCGACCGCGCCCGCATCTTCGAGCGCTTCGCGCGGGGACGCGGAGGCCGGCCGGCCTCGGACGGCGCCGGCCTGGGCCTCGCGATCGTCAAGGCCGTGGCCGAGGCACACGGCGGCTGGGTGACCGTCGACAGCGAGCCGGGCAAGGGCGCGACCTTCGCCGTCGTCGTGCCAGTCGAGCCCGCGTCACGGAAGGAGCGCGCGTGGAGCGCATCCTGATCGCAGAGGACGAGCCGCGGCTCGCCTCCTTCCTCGAGAAGGGCTTGCGGTCGAGCGGGTTCACGACCACCGTCGTCGCCGACGGCACCGCCGCGTCGCTGATCGCGAGCGACGAGGACTTCGACCTGCTCGTGCTCGACCTCGGCTTGCCCGGGAAGGACGGCCTGGAGGTGCTCAGCGAGCTGCGGGCACGCGGCCAGCACCTGCCGGTGATCATCCTCACCGCTCGCGACGACGTGCCCGACAAGGTCGCCGGGCTCGAGGGCGGCGCCGACGACTACGTCACCAAGCCGTTCAAGTTCGAGGAGCTCGTCGCGCGAGTTCGCGCGCGGCTGCGCTCGCGACCGGCGTCGGAGCCGTCGGCGCTCCAGATCGGCGGCGTGGTGCTCGACCACCGGACTCGCCGCGTCGCCGCCGACGGGCAGACGGTCGAGCTGAGCGCTCGCGAGTTCACGATGCTCGAGACGTTCATGCGCCACGCCGGCCAGGTGCTGAGCCGGGAGCAGCTCCTGTCGCACGTGTGGGGATACGACCACGACCCCGGCTCGAACGTGGTGGACGTGTACGTGGGCTATCTGCGCAAGAAGATCGGCGGGGATCGGATCGAGACCGTGCGCGGGGCCGGTTATCGCTTCGAAGCCTGACCGCGTTCGGCTCGACGAGCTGGAGCGGCGGGTCACCCGCTGCCGGCGCTGCCCTCGCCTCGTCGAGTGGCGCGAGCGCGTGGCGCGTGAGAAGCGCGCCGCCTTCGCGGACGAGGACTACTGGGGCCGGCCGCTGCCGGGGTTCGGCGATCGCGGAGGGCCCGTGTACGTGCTCGGCCTGGCGCCCGCCGCCCACGGCGGCAACCGCACAGGGCGGATCTTCACCGGCGACCGCTCGGGCGACTGGCTGTTCGCGTCGCTTCACCGCACCGGCTTCGCGAACCAGCCGAACTCCGACCGTCCCGGCGACGGGCTGCGCCTCGACGGCGCCTTCATCGCGGCTGCGGTTCGCTGCGCACCGCCCGCCAACAAGCCGCTCCCGCAGGAGCTCGACAACTGCCTCCCGTACGCGGCCGAGGAGCTCGAGCTCCTGCGCCCGGCGGTGATCGTGTGCCTGGGCAGCTTTGCCTGGGCGGCGGCATGCCGGCTGCTTAACATCAAGCCCCGGCCTCGCTTCGGTCACGGAGCAGAGCACGACCCCGGCGAAGGTCCGGTCCTGCTCGGCTCCTACCACCCCAGCCAGCAGAACACGTTCACCGGCAAGCTCACCGAGGAGATGCTCGACGCGGTCTTCGGCCGCGCCCGCGAGCTGGCGGCGGCCGCTCCTACTCGACCGTCGCCTCGCTGATCATCCCCTTGACCGCGTGCGGGGGCCCGCCCTTGCGGTCGGGGACGAAGCAGATCAGGGCGTAGGTCGTGCCGGAGCGGAACTCGCCCTCGACCACCTGCTTGACGCCCCCGTCGACGATCGCGGTGTCGAAGCTGCCCTCCTCGCTGATGGGCTCCTCCCCACGCTCATTGCGCACGAACTTGCGCACGTCCTCGATCGTCTTGCCCTGCTTGATCGGGGCCGCGAGCATGAAGTGGGGCTCCTTGCCCACGTTGTCGAGCAGGATCTCGCCACGCCCGGGCTCGAGGCCGGACGCGGTGAACTTGTACTCGCTGGCCTCGACCGTGGCCGGCGCGCTCGGCGGCTCCCCGCCCTCGCCGCCGCTGACCCGGAAGAACGCGGTGGCGTTGGAGTCGATGTCGACGGCGAAGTAGCGGCCGGCCGGGAGCTCCTGCGTGACCGACTGGCTCTGGCCGGACGCGATGCTGCCCACGCCGCCCTGGAGGTGCACCCACGCGGGCAGCTCCTTGCCCTCCTCGCCCCAGGCGGCCGCAGCGCGCAAGCCGTCCTGGGGTGTGCGGCCCTCGTCGACGTAGCCGAGCTGGAGGCCGTGCCGGCCCCTTGCCTCGTTCCTGAACTCCACCCTGACGACCCCGCCCTCGGCCGACTTCGGCGCGGTCATCTTCAGGTTCTCACCGGACCCGCTGAGCGTGAAAGCGACCGTCTGGGCCTCCCCGGCCTGTCCCCCGCCGCCTTCCTCTTCGTCGTCGCCACAGGCGGTCAGGGCCACGGGCGCGGCGAGTACGGCAAGTGCGGTACAGAGGCGGAAGACGGGGCGCATAGGGCTCCTTGAATGGGGCATCGGGCGCGGAAGCCGCGGGACCCTAGCAGAGCACGGGGCCCGGATTCCTCCGGCCGCCGGGCTTCCCTACGGCACCTGGTCGCGCAGCTCGCGCTCGAGCTGCCGCGCCTCGTCCTCGAGCTCCTCGCGCTGCTTGCGGGTCTCCTCCTCGAACTCGCGCCGCTGCTTCGCGATGTCGTCGCGGTCGCCCTTCTTCAGCGCATCCTGAAGCTCGCGGGCCTCCTTCTGGAGGCTCTTGCCGGCCTCGTCGGCCTTCTTGCGTACTTCCCTGGCCTCCTCCTCCCCATCGCCGCCGCAGCCGGCGGCGCCGAGTGCCAGCGCGACGGCGGCGAGCAGCGTAGCCCGGTGTGCTCTCGCGAAGCTCATGGGGCCACCCTAGCCGGGTTGCGCGTCGCGGTACGCTCGAGGGTCGCGTGAATCCCGATCCGCTCGCAGGCTTCACCCCGCGTGTCCGCAATTGGTTCACGCGTTCCTTCGAGCGGCCCACGCCCGCCCAGGACCAGGCCTGGCCGGCCATTTCCGGGGGCGAGAACGTGCTGGTGTCGGCGCCGACCGGCTCTGGCAAGACGCTGGCCGCCTTCCTGTGGGCGCTCGACCGGCTCGTGGCCGAGCCCGCCGACCCGCGGCGGACGCGGCTCGTCTACGTCTCGCCGCTGAAGGCCCTCTCCTACGACATCGAGAAGAACCTTCGTGCGCCTCTCAAGGGGATTGGCGGGGACGTCGAGGTCGCGATCCGCACCGGCGACACCCCCCAGCGCGACCGGCAGGCCATGCTGCGCAAGCCGCCCGACGTGCTGATCACGACGCCCGAGTCGCTCTACCTGATGCTGACCTCCCGGGCCCGCGAGTTCCTGGCCGACGCAGAGGCCGTGATCGTCGACGAGATCCACGCGGTGGCGCAGACCAAGCGCGGCGCCCACCTGGCGCTCAGCCTGGAGCGCCTCGAGCATCTTGCGGGCCGGCCGCTCCAACGCATCGGCCTGTCGGCCACCCAGCGGCCGCTCGAGGAGGTGGGCCGCTTCCTGGTCGGCGCCGGCCGCGAGTGCCGGATCGTCGACACCGGCGTGCGCAAGCCGCTCGACATCGAGATCCGGGTGCCTGTCGAGGACATGCGCGAGCCCGGCGCCCACGACGTGACCGATCCCGCCGTCGGCGGCCAGGGCACCGCCGCGGGCGGCGGGGACCTGGCGGGGACGGGCTCGGACTTCGCGGGCGATGGGCTCGGCGGCGGCGATCCCTACGCCGCAAGCCGGCGCTCGATCTGGCCGGCCATCTACCCGGAGCTGCTCGAGCTCGTGCAGGCCCACAAGTCGACGATCGTGTTCGTCAACAACCGCCGCGGGGCCGAGCGGCTTGCCGTGCGGCTCAACGAGCTCGCAGGGGAGGACGGCGAGCCCGCTCAGATCGCACGCGCGCACCACGGCTCTCTCGCGCGTGAGGAGCGGCTGGTGGTGGAGGACCTGCTCAAGTCCGGGGAGCTGCCCTGCCTGGTGGCGACCTCGTCGCTCGAGCTCGGCATCGACATGGGAGCCGTGGACCTCGTGCTGCAGGTCGAGTCGCCGAAGTCCGTGACCGCGGGGCTCCAGCGCATCGGCCGCGCCGGCCACGGTGTCGGCGACGTGTCGAAGGGCAGGATCTTCCCGAAGTTCCGCGCCGACCTGCTCGAGTGCGCGGTGGTCGCCCGCCGGATGCGCGACGGCGATATCGAGGAGACCGTCGTGCCGCGCAACCCGCTCGACGTTCTCGCGCAGCAGGTCGTGGCGATGACCGCCACGGGCGACGAGTGGAAGGTGCCGGAGCTGCACGAGCTGGTTCGCCGCGCCCATCCGTTCGCCGACCTCTCCCGCGAGCTGCTCGACAGCGTGCTCGACATGCTCGACGGCCGCTACCCGTCGGAGGAGTTCGCCGAGCTGCGGCCCAGGATCGTGTGGGACCGCGTCGAGGACACCATCCGCGCCCGCCGCGGCGCCCGCCAGCTGGCGGTCACCAACGCCGGGACCATCCCGGACCGCGGGCTCTACGGCGTGCACCTGCCCGACGGGCGCCGCGTCGGCGAGCTCGACGAGGAGATGGTCTACGAGGCCAGGCCCGGCCAGACGTTCCTGCTCGGCGCGACCACCTGGCGGATCGAGGAGATCACCCGCGACCGGGTCATCGTCACCCCCGCGCCGGGCGCGCCCGGGGCCTTGCCCTTCTGGAAGGGCGACGGGGTCGGCCGTCCGGCCGAGCTCGGCCGCGCCATCGGGGAGTTCGCCCGGACCGCGGTGGACCGCGAGCCCGAGGAGCTCGCCGGCGAGTACGACCTCGACCGGCGGGCGGCCCGCAACCTGGTCGGCTTCCTCCGCGAGCAGCGCGAGGCCACCCGCGTGGTCCCAAGCGACCGCACGCTGGTGGTCGAGCGCTTCCGGGACGAGATCGGCGACTGGCGGTTGTGCGTGCTGTCGCCGTTCGGCGGCCGCGTGCACGCCGCCTGGGCTCTGGCGCTGTCGGCCAGGATCCGCGACGAGTTCGGCCTGGAGTCCGACGCCATCTGGTCGGACGACGGGATCATCGTGCACCTGCCCGACGCCGACGAGCCGCCGGGGACCGAGCTCGTGCTCGTGGAGCCCGACGAGCTGGAGGAGCTCGTGGTGCGCGAGCTGTCGGGCTCGGCGTTGTTCGGGGCCCGCTTCCGCGAGAACGCGGCCCGGGCCCTGCTTCTCCCGCGGGCCTATCCCGGCAAGCGAACCCCACTCTGGCAGCAGCGCCTGAAGGCCCAGTCGCTGCTCGAGGTTGCCAAGCGCTACGGGCAGTTCCCGATCGTGCTCGAGACCTACCGCGAGTGCCTGCGCGACGTGTTCGACCTGCCCGGCCTGGTCGAGCTGCTGCGGGGGCTGCACACTCGCGAACTGTCGCTGGTCGAGGTCGAGACCCAGCGCGCCTCGCCCTTCGCCTCTTCGCTGCTCTTCGACTACGTCGCGACCTACATGTACGAGGGCGACACGCCCAACGCCGAGCGGCGCGCGGCGGCCCTCTCCCTCGACCGCGAGCTCTTGCGCGAGCTGCTCGGCCAGGAGGAGCTGCGGGAGCTGATCGACCCGGCCGCGCTCGAGGAGGTGGAGGCCGACCTGCAGCGGCTTAGCGAGCGGACTCGCGCGGCCAATGCCGACGGGCTGCACGACGTGCTGCGCGCGGTCGGCGACCTGACCGCCGCCGAGGCCCAGGGGCGCTCGCTCGAGGCGGTATCGGCCAGGCGCATGCTCGGCGAGCTCGAGCGCGAACGGCGCGCGGTGGCCATGAGGATCGGCGGTGAGGAGCGTTTCATCGCGGCTGAGGACGCCGGCCTCTACCGCGACGCTCTCGGGGCGGTGCCGCCCGGCGGCCTCCCGGACGCGTTCCTGGACGAGGTCGAAGAGCCGCTGCCTCGCCTCGCGCGGCGCTTTGCCCGCACGCACGGTCCTTTCACGACCCGCCGGCTGTCGGACCGCTACGGCGTCGACTTCGGCCCGGTCCTGCGCGAGCTCGAGCGCGAGGGCCAGCTGGTGCGCGGCGAGCTGCGGCCCGGGGGAAGCGAGCGGGAGTGGTGCGACGCCGACGTGCTTCGCCGGCTGCGGCGTGCCTCGCTGGCGAGCCTCCGCAAGGAGGTCGAGCCCGCCGAGCAGCGCGCGCTCGCTCGCTTCCTGCCCGCCTGGCAGGGCGTGGACTCCGCGCCCCCCGGCGGCGCCGGGATCGACCGCCTGCGCGAGGTGCTCGTGCCGCTCCAGGGCCTGGCACTCGCGCCCGAGGTGTGGGAGCGCGACGTGCTGCCGCGGCGCGCGGGCGCCTACTCGCCCTCCTGGATGGACCAGCTCTGCGCGGCCGGCGAGCTCGTGTGGGTGGGCGCGGGGGCGACCGGGCGGAGCTCCGGCCGGGTGGCCCTCTACTTCCGTGAGGACGCCCGCTGGCTGGGGCCTCCCCCGGCCAAGGTCGAGCGGCCTTCGGAGCCACTGCATGACCAGCTTCGCGAGCGCCTCGAGGGCGGCGCCGCCTTCTGGACGGACCTGATCGCGGAGATGGAGGTCGAGCCGCTCGAGCTCCAGGAGGCCCTCTGGGACCTGGTCTGGGCAGGAGAGGTCACCAACGACGCCTTCGCGCCGCTGCGCGCCCCGCGCCTGTCGCTGGCCAAGCGCGAGCGAGTCACCGGGCGTCGCTTTGCCCGCCGCCGGCGTCCCGGCGCGCCCCAGGTGCAGGGGCGCTGGTCGCTGACCGCGCGCCTGTTCGCGGATGCCCCTTCGCACGGTCCGCGCCTGAGGGCCCAGTCCGAGGTGCTGCTCGAGCGCTACGGGATCGTGACCCGCGAGACGGTTCTGGCCGAGGGCGTGCCCGGCGGGTTCTCGACGCTCTATACCGAGCTGACGAACCTGGAGACGCTGGGCACCGCCCGGCGGGGCTACTTCGTGGAGGGGCTCGGCGGCGCTCAGTTCGCGCTTCCCGCGGCAGTCGAGCGGCTTCGCTCCATGCGCTCCGACGAGCCCGCCGGCCCGCTCGTCCTGGCCGCGACCGACCCGGCCAACCCCTACGGCGCCGCGTTGCCGTGGCCGAAGCGCGACGACGCCCGCCGGCCCTCACGCGTCCCAGGCGCCTACGTGGTCACCCTCGACGCCGAGCCGGTGCTGTACGTCGAGCGCGGCGGCCGAGGACTGCTCGCCCTGCGCGAGGTGGAGCAGGACTGGCTCCGAGAGGCGCTCGAGGCGCTCGCCGCGGAGGTACGGCGTGGCCGCGTCCCGCGCTTGGGCATCGAGCGCTTCGACGGCGAGCCGGTCGTCGGAACGCCCGCGGGTGAGCTGCTGCTCGAGCTGGGCTTCCGCCAGGGCCCGCGCAAGCTGACGCTGAGCGCATGACGATGCTGATCCACGAAGAGGAGCCCCGCCCGCGGCCCTGGCAGCCGAACTGGCGCGTGTGGCGCTGGGTCGCGACGGCCCTCGTGGTCGGCTTCGCCGCGACGGCGGCCGAGGGTGGAATCGGGGTACTGCTCGTGTTCGTCGCGTTCTTCGCCGCCTGCAAGGCAGCGGCGGAAGCCGTCCCCTACGGCGGCGGCCTGCGCGAGCACCGGCAATAGGCCGGCCGTGGCGGACCGCGCCCCCTAGGGCTGAATCTCTCACCCAATCGCTTGACGTTGTCCCATACCCGGGGTACATTGGTCTGGGATGCGCCGACTCGCCCTGGCCCTGTCCGTCTTCGCCCTGTCCGGCTACGCCGCTCCGGCGGCGATGGCCGATGCGCAGTGGTGGGACGGCGGCATCAAGAAGTCTCACATCACCAACTGCGCGAGCATCATCTTCAACAATCCGTACACGGAGGAAGGCGCGTGGAACTGGGGCGGCTTCTGGGCCGACGAGAACAACTGGCCCAACCCGGGCGAGGTCTTCTACATCCATATCGTGGTGGGGGCCGTAGGGAACTCCTGCTCCGGCCAGCGGACCTACCCCACCTTCAACCTCCCGTCCGGAGTTTCCCCCGCGATCTCGGCGCAGAACCCCGTGATCTGCTGGGGGATCAACTTCCAGAACAACACGCAGGGGCAGGAGCCGGCTGAGCCGCAGGGGGCCTGCCCGCAGCAGAGCTACGGCGACCAGACGATGCCCTATGGCGGGCTCTGGTCCATTCCCGCCATCAACCAGGCGCAGTACGGCTACACCTGGCCCCTGCCGCAGGGCAGGGCCTGGGAGTTCTGGTACCCGGTCGTGTCGAACCGGCAGTTGAACGGACTTTGCCCCGCCGATTGCCTGGACATGCGCACGAAGATGCTCGACGGCAACTCGAGCCCCGTGCTCAATCCGACCGCGGGGCTCGTGAACGACCCGGCAACCGCGCCGGCGGGAGGCGGCGGTGCACCCGGCAGCATCAGCGGTACGACGCCGCAGGTGACGCCAGATCCGAGCGGCGGTGGGGGCGGCGGCAGTGGCGGCGGCAGTGGCGGTACCGGCACCACCCCCACGCCGGCCCCCGTGATCGGCTCGATCGGGGCGCCCGGGACGGCCCGAGTCGCAAGCCTGCTGAGGAATGGCTTCGCGGTGAGCGTCCTGGTGGGCAGGGCCGGCTCCAGCGTCAACGTCGTGCTCTCCGGCTCGCCGCGCGGGAGCAGCTTCTCGGCCAAGCGGATCGTGATCGCCAAGGCGAGCAAGCGCGGCGCTCCGGCCGGCAAGGCGACCCTCAAGCTGCGCGCCACGCGCGCGGGCAAGCGGGCGCTGCGCCGTGTCAGGCGCGGGCGGGCGCGGCTGACGATCACCGTCACTCCGCCGGGCGGCCCGAAGACCAGCCGCAGCAAGCTCGTTCGCCTGCGCCGCTAGGTGCTACCTAGCCTTGAGGGGGAATGCCCGAGGGCGACACCATTCATCACGCGGCCAGGCGTCTCGGCGAGGTCCTGGTGGGCCGGGAGATCCTCGAGAT
>DATACN010000243.1:0-25826 GCA_036258995.1 Thermoleophilaceae bacterium
GCGCAGCTGCTCGAGCCGTTCCCTCCGCTCCAGCGGCGTGGGCTCGAGCGACCGGAACCCGAGCAGGCCCTCGCGCGTGAACGCGTAGATCCCGAGGTGGTGCAGCGACGAGTGATCGCTGCCGGCCGGGTGCGGGATGGGGCTGCGCGAGAAGTACAGGGCGTTGCCGCCGGCGTCGCAGACCACCTTGACCACGTTCGGATCTTGCAGGAGGCGGCGGTCGTCGAGCGGGCAGGCGACCGTTGTCATGGGCGGCGATTCGCCCGCCCGGTAGGGCTCGACCGCCGCGCCCAGCACGTCCTCGCCGGCGAACGGAAGGTCGCCCTGGAGGTTGACGACCACGTCGAAGTCGGGGCGTGCCTCGGCCACCTCGGCCACCCGGTCCGTGCCCGTCCGGTGCTCGGGGCTCGTCAGCTGCGCCTGGCCGCCGAAGCCCGCGACGCAATCGGCGATCTCGTCCGAGTCCGTGGCCACCACCACCTCGTCGAAGGACCTGCACGCGCGCCCCGCCTCGTACACCCACCGAACCAGCGGTTTTCCGCCCAGGTCGGCCAGCGGCTTGCGCGGCAGGCGGGCCGCCTCCAGGCGCACGGGGACCACGGCGAGGATCTTCATTCTGCCAGGGCGCACTGTACGGTCCTCGTACCTTGACTGCGGGTGAGAAGGCTCGCGCTCCCGGAGGTGAGAAGCCTCGCGGGCCGGCTCAGGAGGACGTGCTCTCCACCCCGGCCGCGGGACCGATGGCGATCCGCGGCGGCATGCTCAGAACAGCCGGCTACGGGGCCAACCTGCTGCTCTCGCTCGCCGCCGCGCCGCTGCTGCTGCGCCACCTCGGGGTGGTCGACTTCGGCGGCTACGTGACGGTCGTGTCGCTCGTCGCCGTCGCCGGCATCGTCGCCGACGCCGGGCTGACCGTGGTGGCGGTGCGCGAGTACGCGATCCGCGACGCCGAGAGCCGGCGCCGGCTGATGGCCAACGTCACGTCGCTGCGGGTGCTTATCGCGCTTGCCGGGGCCGCGCTCGCCGTGCTGTTTGCGCTGGCCGCCGGCTACCGGTCGGAGCTCGTGCTCGGAACGGCCTTCGCCGGCATCGGGCTGGTCCTGATCATCACCCAGCAGACCTTCACGGTGCCGCTCCAGGCGCGGCTGCGCGTCGGGGCGATCACCCTGCTCGAGGTGCTCAAGCAGAGCATGACGGTGGCGCTGATCGTCGTGCTGATCCTGCTGGGCGCCACGGTCACGGCCTTCCTGGCGATCTCGATCCCGGTCGGAGCCGTAGCCGCCGTCCTGACGCTGATCGTGGTGCGGCGCACGGTCTCGATGGGGCCGCTGGCGGGCCGCGACGAATGGCGCTACCTGGTCAGGGGCGCGCTTCCGGTCGCCGCGGCCTCCATCCTCGGCGCCCTCTTCTACAAGTCCGGCGTGATCGTCATGTCGCTGGTGGCGAGCGCCCAGGAGACGGGGCTGTTCAGCGCCTCGTTGCGGGTCACCGAGGCGGTCGTGCCCGTGCCGTCACTGATCGCGTCGACGGCGTTCCCGATCCTGGTGAAAGCAGCCGAGGACTCGGGCGGGCGGCTGGCCTATGCGCTCCAGCGCCTGTTCGAGGCCGGCCTGATCCTGGGCGCCTTCTCCGCGCTCTTCCTGGTCCTCGGCGCCGAGCCCCTGATCGACTTCGTCGGCGGCGAGGAGTTCGAGGATGCCGTTCCGGTGCTGCGCGCACACGGCATCGCGACCGCGGCCACCTTCCTGATCGCTCCCTGGGCCGCGGGGCTGTGGGCCATCCATGCACAGCGCTCGCTGGTGGTCGCCAGCGCCGTGGGGCTGGCGTGCCTGGTGGCCCTGACCCTGATACTGGCGAGCGAAGAGGGGGCCATCGGCGCCGCGATCGCGATGACGGTCTCGGAGGTGCTGCTCGCGCTCCTCGCGGGCGCGCTGCTGATGCGGCGCCGCCCCGACCTGCGCGTCAAGCTCGGCGTCGTGCCGAAGGTGCTGGTGGCCGCGGCCGCCGCGGCCGCGCTCGCGCTGCTCGGCCTCCCGCCGCTCGTGCTGGTGGCGCTCGCGAGCGTCGTCTACTTCGGGCTGCTGCTGGCCCTGCGCGGGATCCCGGGCGACGTGTGGATGGCCCTCCGAGGCCGCGTGGCCGAAGGCCCCTAGCTTCAGCTGACCAGGCCGAGACCGCGGCTGTGCAGCCCCTTGTCGTGGCGCAGGTAGGCGCCCAGCGGCGTGGTGGGCAGCACCTCCTCGGCGCCGACGGTGCGCCTGGCGATGTCGCGCGCCGGCGGGGCCCCGGGGCGCGACAGGTGGAGGTCCAGCGTGATGCAGTCGTCCCAGCGCGGGTAGTCGAGGAAGGCGCGCGACATGTAGTGCTCCTTCATCGCCTCGATCAGCTCCCGCACGCCCGGTACCGCCAGGTCGTATCCGACCAGGCCGGTCTCGGAATGCCGGCGCCTGGCCTTCATGTGCACGACCCCGGCCCCGCGGAAGGCGCGCTCGATCTCGGCCAGCGGGAGGGGCGCCGTGCTCACGCAGTCGCAGTCCATCCAGAACAGCACGTCATTCCAGTCGCGGACGGCGTGATCGAGCGCGACGATCTTGCGAAACCAGCGGAACATGTGCTTGCGGAACCACACGTCGCCGGTCTGCGGGCCTTCGCCGGGGAACGCCTCGGGCGGAGCGTCGCCGCCGAGCTCCGCCGGGATCACGTCACGGGCCACCTCCAGGAAGTGCCCGAGCAGCGGGAGCTGGTCGAGGCGCACGGCGCCGGCGCCGAGGGCGCGCACCTCCTTTTCCAGCGCCGCCGGCGAGGCGGGCTCCTTCGCCTCCACGTAGGCGCGGATCTCGTAGCACGGGTTGTGCCGGCGGAAGGTCTCGACGCAGCGCCTGCCGCTGGCCTCGAACAGCACGTCGTCGAACGAGGTGACGAAGCGGACCGGGCGGTCGGCGGGCCATGCCGGTGCTCGCCGGCCGAGCAGCCGCTCGCGCAGGCTCACGGCGAGGGGGTCACCCGGGCGATCTGTATCGGGCCGATCTCGGGAATCTCGTCGCGCTCGGGAAGCAGCTCCACCTGCCAGGAGGCATCGCCCCGCAGGCGCTCGAGCAGCGAGTTGCAGCCGAACTCCTTGGCCAGCTCCTCGTTGCCGTAGTAGTCGTCGAGGAACACCGCCCCGCGCCGCGACAGCAGGGGGTGCGTGTGCTCCCAGTCGTTCTCGATCGTCTCGATCTTGTGGCCGCCGTCGATGAACACGAAATCGGCCTCGAAGCCGGCGCTCCGCTCGCGAAAGGCGCGGAGCGTCTCGCGCGTGTCCCCGGGATGCAGCTGGAACTCGAACGAGCGCCGGCGCGACGGCAGGAGTCGCCCCCGCCGCGCGACCTTGTCCTGGAAGGCGCGGAGGCGGTCCTCCACCTCGGCCCGCGGCGGCGGCCGCTTGCTCAGCTCGGCCTCGAGCTGCTCGTCGGTGAGCTCCTCGAACAGGTCGAAGCCGTGGTAGGTGACGGCGCCGTTGCGGCGCAGCGCCGCATTCGCGAGCTCGATCGCCCGCAGGCCGTTCCACGTCCCGACCTCGACCAGGTTGCGGCAGGTCATGCCGGCAAGCGCATCGGTGAGCTGCCGGTAGCGCCTGAGCTTCACGCGCGTGGGCTAGAGCCCGATCCGCACCAGGTCGTGCAGGCGCACCAGCCCGACGCAGCGGTCCCCCTCGACGACCGGGAGCACGGCGATCTGCGAGGGGCGGTCCTCCATCAGCCGGAGCGCGTCCCAGGCCATGGCGTCGGGGGCGATCACCACGGGGTCGCGCGTCATGAAGTCGGCGGCGCGCAGCGTCGTGAGGCCGCTGGCGTCGCAACGCTGCACGGTCCGGCGCACGTCGCCGTCGGTGATGATGCCCTCGAGCAGGTCTCCATCGCCGACGATCGTGACCGCGCCGAGGCCGCCGCTCGTCATCTCGCCGAGCACGTCGAGCAGCGGCGCGTCGGGGCCGACCGCGGGGCGCTCCGCGCCGGCGTGCATCACGTCGCGCACGCGCAGGGTCAGCCGGCGGCCAAGCCGGCCCGAGGGATGGTTCGCGGCGAAGCCCTCCGGCGTCACGCCCTTCATCTCCATCACGCTCAGCGCCAGGGCGTCGCCGATGGCGAGCGCGACCGCGGCGCTGGCCGTGGGCACGAGGTCGAAGGCTCCCGCCTCGCGCTCGACGAACGCCTCGAGCGCGATCGAGGCCTGCCGGGCGAGGCCCGAGTCGAGCTTGCCGACGATCGCGATCACCTGCACGTCGCGGCTGCGCAGATAGGGGAGTAGGACCGACACCTCCTCGGTCTCGCCGCTGTTCGAGACCGCGATGACGACGTCCTGGGAGGCGATCACGCCCAGGCCTCCGTGCAGGGCGTCCGAGGGATGCACGAAGACCGCCGGCGTGCCGGTGCTAGTCAGGGTCGCGGCGATCTTCTGGGCGACGATGCCGGAGGTGCCGGCCCCCACGGTGGCGACGTTGCCCGAGCAGCTGGCCAGGAGCTCGGCGGCGCGGGCGAAAGCGGCCTGATCGAGCCGGTCGGCGGCGGCGGAGATCGCAGCGGCCTCGTGGCGCAGGACGTCGGCGGCGGAGCTGAGGGCCTGCGGCGCCCTCGTCATGCGCGCGCCCCCGCTCCGAGCAGCGCGGGGATCTCCGCCAGGTCGTCGACCACGTGCTCCGCCTCCGGACCGGGGCCCGCGTCGTCGTAGACCCGCCGGTAGCGAACCGCGGTCATCCCGATCGCCTGGGCACCCGCCACGTCGGTCCGGCGCCGGTCGCCCACGTGGGCGGACCGATCGGGCGCCGCCCCGCCCAGCTTGGCCAGCGCGTGCTCGAAGATGCGGCGATCGGGCTTGTAGTGGCCGACCTCGTCCGAGAAGGCGGTGTCGTCGAAGAGCTCGAGCAGGCCATAGCGGGCCAGCAGCTCGCGGACGACGTAGGCAGGCGTCAGGCCGATGTCGCACACGATCCCGAGCCGCGCCCCGCCCGCCTTGAGCTCCTCGAGGCAATCGCGGATCCCGTCGCTCGGGTGCACGGCCGCCCGGCGGCCCGCCTCGCAGAAGCCCTCGACCAGCACGGCGGGTGCGCCGCCGGACAGGCTCGGCAGCCTTTCCGAGATCAGCGCGGCCGCGTGCTCGACGGTGAACTGGCTCCCGGCCAGCCACGCCTGCTCGTAGGCGCGATGTGCTGCGTCATGCGCTTTCTCGAGGGCGACCTCGTCGATCCGGTCGCGACCGAGCAGCTCCGGCAAGACCTCGAGCCTGCGCTGTCTCAGCGACCCCGGCTCCTCCCACATGACCGTGTTCCAGAAGTCGAAGGTCACGGCTTCGAGCATCGCGGCGACGATAGCGTCCGCACCCCGTGGAAAGGCTCGAAACGAGGCTCGAGGGGCCGATCCTGATCAAGCCGGTGGTGCACGGCGACGAGCGGGGGTTCTTCCAGGAGACCTACCGCAAGAACGTGTACGCCGAGCTCGGTATCCACGACGACTTTGTCCAGGACAACCACTCGCGCTCGAAGCGCGGCATCGTCCGAGGCCTTCACTTCCAGCTCGGCCGCGGGCAGGCGAAGCTCGTCCGCTGCGCACGCGGCGCGATCCTCGATGTGCTCGTGGACCTGCGGAAGGGCTCGCCCACCTACCGGGAGTGGGAGAGCTTCGAGCTCGACGACCGCAACCTGCACCAGCTGTACTGCCCCACCGGCTTCGCCCACGGGTTCTGCGTGACGAGCGAGTCCGCGGACGTGATCTACAAGTGTGACGCCTACTACGACGCGTCGATCGAGCGCGCGATCAGGTTCGACGACCCCGACATCGGCATCGGCTGGCCGGAGGGGATCGAGCTGACCGCCTCGGAGCGCGACGCGAACGCGCCGCTGCTGCGCGACATCGAGCCCGAGCTGCCCTTCGCGTACGAGGGCGCCGGAGCGCAAGGCTAGCCTTCGCCGCGCCGTGAGCGGAAAGCGCGCCCTCATCACCGGCATCACCGGCCAGGACGGCTCGCACCTGGCCGACCTGCTGCTCGAGAAGGGCTACGAGGTGCACGGCATGGTGAGGCGGTCCTCGACCGAGACCTTCCAGCGGCTCGAGCACATCCGCGACGACCTCGTGCTTCATACGGGCGACCTGCTCGACCAGCGCTCGCTCGTGGACGTGCTGCGCGAGTGTGAGCCGGACGAGATCTACAACCTCGCGGCCATGTCGTTCGTCGCCGCGTCGTGGTCGCAGCCGGTGCTGACCGCGGAGTTCACGGCCGTCGGAGTGACCCGGATGCTCGAGGCGATGCGCGAGGTGGCGCCGCAGGCCCGGTTCTACCAGGCCTCGTCGTCGGAGATGTTCGGCAAGGTGCGCGATGCTCCACAGAGCGAGAGCACGCCCTTCTATCCGCGCAGCCCGTACGGAGTGGCCAAGTGCTACGGCCACTTCATCACCGTGAATTACCGCGAGAGCTACGACCTGTTCGCCTGCTCGGGGATCCTCTTCAACCACGAGGGGCCGCGCCGCGGCCTCGAGTTCGTGACGCGGAAGGTCACTCACGGCGCGGCGGCGATAAAGCTCGGGCTCCAAGAGGAGCTGCTGCTCGGCAACCTCGACGCGGAGCGCGACTGGGGCTATGCCGGCGACTACGTCGAGGCGATGTGGCTGATGCTTCAGCAGGACGAGCCGGACGACTACGTGATCGCGACCGGGCAGAAGCACAGCGTGCGCGAGCTGGTCCAGGTCGCGTTCGACCACGTCGGTATCGCCCCCGGCGATCACGTCGGCACCGACCCGCGCTTCCTTCGCCCGGCCGAGGTCGAGCACCTCGTCGGCGATTACTCGAAGGCGCGCGACAAGCTCGGCTGGGAGCCGCGCACGAGCTTCGAGGAGCTGGTGCGGCTGATGGTCGACAGCGACCTCGAGCTGCTTCGCAGCGGCGTTCCCCAGAAGCAGGCCGGCTAGTACTGGCTGTGGCGCCCGTCCCGCCTCCGGAGGAGTGCGACCTCGCGGTCGTGGGCGGCGGGATCCTCGGCGTGGCGGTCGCGCGGGAGCTGACGGCGCGCCGGCCGGACCTGCGCGCGGTTGTGCTCGAGCGCGAGGAGGAGGTCGGGCGCCACCAGACTTCCCACAACAGCGGGGTGATCCACGCCGGCATCTACTACGCGCCCGGGTCGCTCAAGGCGAAGCTGTGCGTGGAGGGCGCGGCCGAGCTCTACGCGCTCTGCGAGGAGCGCGGCATCCGGCACGAGCGCTGCGGCAAGGTCATCGTCGCGCGCGACGGTGGCGATCTGGCGGCCCTCGACGAGCTCGAGCGCCGCGGGCGGGCGAACGGCGTTCCAGATCTGCGGCGGCTGTCCGCGAGCGAGCTCGAGGAGATCGAGCCCCACTGTCGCGGAGTGGCCGCCCTGCACTCCCCCTTCACCGGAATCGTGGACTTCGCGGAGGTGGCCCGCTCGCTGGCCGGCGATCTCGCGGAGCGGGGCGTGCCGGTCGCGACTAGCTGCGAGGTGGAAGCGGTCGGCCGCGGCGGCACGCGGCTCCTGATTCGCCACCGGAGCGGCGAGACGCACGCGCGCTTTGCCGTCTTCTGCGCGGGCACGCAGGCCGACCGGCTGGCCGTTCAGGACGGCGCTCCGGCCGATCCGCGCATCGTCCCGTTTCGCGGCAGCTACCTGCGCCTGCGGCCCGAGCGCCGTCTGCTCGTGCGCAACCTGATCTATCCGGTCCCGGACCCCTCGTTGCCTTTCCTCGGCGTCCACCTGAGCAGGCATCTCGACGGTGAGGTCTCCCTGGGGCCGACCGCGTTCCTCTCGCCGCGGGGGCTCCGGCACACGCTGTCGTGGCCCGGGACGTGGCGGATGGCCAGGCGCTGGTGGCGCACCGGCGTAGCCGAGCTGCGCAATCGCGTCAGCCGCCGCGCCCTCGCGCGTGCGGCCGCGGCCTACGTCCCCGAGCTCGAGCCCGCCGACTTCCTGCCCTACTTCAGCGGCGTGCGGGCGCAGGCGCTGGGCCGGGACGGCCGGCTGGTGGACGACTTCGTCGTGTCGCGAACCGAGCGGGCCCTCCACGTCCGCAACGCCCCGTCGCCGGCGGCCACGTCGTCGCTCGCCCTCGCACGGCTCATCGCGGACCAGGCCGAGCCGGGGCTGGCCTGAGCCGGCCCAGTCCCCTGACGAGCTCGCGCTCGTCCCGCCGCAGCCAGACCAGGTAGAAGGCGATCCAGTACGCGAGCAGGCCGCACGCCGCGGCGGCGAGCACGGCCCCCAGCGAGTCGGGTTCGGCCGCCAGCCGGAGCGCGACGAGGCCGGCGGCCAGCACGGCGCCGGTTGTGTAGGCCGGAAACCAGGCCTGCCGCGCAAGCTCTCCGAGCGACAGTCCGGAGACGCCGAGCGCCAGACGCAGAAGCAGCGGGAAGGCCAGGGCGAACGGGATCGCCGTGCCGAGCGCCGGCCCCTCGAGCCCGAGCTCGGGCGTGAGCGCCAGCGTCAGCGCGAGATTGGCGACCGCGACGACCGCCACCACCCTCGCCAGCTCCCGGGCCCGGCCGGCACCGACCAGGAAGCCGGGCGTGACGAGCAGCGCCGCATACAGCAGCCAGTACGACGAGAGGATCGAGAGCGCGCCGGCCCCGGCGCCGTAGCGCTCGCCCAGCCAGACCTCGAGGATCGGCTCCGCCAGCGCGATCAGCACGACGCAAACCGGCACGATCAGCGCCAGCGTGTAGCGGCTGCCGCGCAGGGCGAGCTCGCGCAGCCGGTGGCGGTCACCCGTCGCCGTGTAGCGCGAGGCCGTCGGCACGGTCGGCACGGCCAGCGCTCCGACGAGCGCGTAGAGCAGGTTGTGCGCCCGGACCGGCCCCTCGTAGCGCCCCACCGTGGCGGGGCTATGCAACGCGCCGAGGATGATCCGGCCAAAGGCGTAGATCACCAGGTTCGACAGCTCGACGACCATGAGCCACCCGGCGACCGGCGCGAGCTGGCGCATGCGCTCGCCCGTGACCGCGGAACGGTCGAAGGAGAACGGCAGCCGCAGCCGCACCACCGTGAGCGCGGAGAGCAGGCCGCTCATCAGCGGCATGCCGCCGCTCAGCGCGATGATCGCGCCGAGCGACGCGTCGGAGAGGATCAGGGCGAGCATCACGCCGAGGTGAAGCGCCACGCCGGCGATCTCCAGCGCCGGCGCGCGCACCAGCATCCGCTCGGCTCGGAGGGCGTCGAGGTAGACCGTGGACGCCAGCCCCGCCGCCATGATCGCGCCGAGCCCGACCGCGCCGATGCGGGACTCGCGCGCGAGGTCGCCGGAGAGGATGCCGCCCGCGATCGCCAGGCCGGCGAGGACGATCAGGAGGCCGGTCACGAGGCCGACCGCCGCGTACATGGCCGCCGCGGCCGAGAACATGCGGCCACGCTCCCCGGGGTCGACGGCCGCGGCCATGGCGCGCACCGCGGAGCTCGAGACGCTGTTGCGGAACACGAGCAGGTAGCCCGCCAGCGAGGCCACGAGGCCGTAGGCGCCGAGCTCGGGCACCGACAGCCGGCGAGCGAGCAGCGTGACCACCACGAGCAGGACGCCGAGGCCGCTGCCCTGCGCAACCTGCTGCAGGAGCGCGCCTCTGGCGAGCAGGCGCGCCTCGCCGGGGCCCGGCGGTCGTCCCTCCGGCTCCGCAACCCCGGGGCCAGGCATGGTTTGGACAGGCTAGTCGCCCATGGTGGTGGCTAGACTGCGCGCCGCAGGGGCACCGCTTTGACCATCGACCCCGCCCACCCTCGGAAAGCCGTTCCAGAGGGCGATCGCCTTCCGCTGACCGCTGTCCCGGTCCGGACGCGGGAGCTGGCCGGGATCCCCATCGCCGTCACCGACTACGACGAGGTGATGGACGTGATGGACGGCATGGTCGAGACCCGCGAGCGGGGCTACTTCTGCGCCGCGCCGGTCCACGCCCTGATGGTGGCGCGCAACGACCCCGCCATGCACGAGGCGCTCGTTCGCTCGACGATGGTGCTGCCCGACGGCATGCCGCTCGTGTGGGCCGTCAACCTGCTCGGGGAGCGGCTGCGCGACCGCGTCTACGGACCCGAGCTGATGCTCCGCTACAGCCGCCGCTGCGCCGAGAGGGGGCACCGCGTGTGGCTCTATGGCGGCCGCGACCAGGGGTCGCTCGCGCAGCTCGCGCTGAGCATGCGCCATCGCGATCCCGGCATCCACGTCGTGGGTGGTTACTCGCCGCCGTTCCGGCCGCTCACACCTGCCGAGGAGGACGCCGTCGTCGAGCAGATCAACGAGGCGCGGCCCGACGTGCTGTGGGTCGGCATCGGGGTGCCCAAGCAGGAGAAATGGATGGCGCGCATGCGCGACCGGCTCGAGGTGCCCGTGATGTGCGGCGTCGGGGCCGCCTTCGACTTCCACTCGGGGCGGATCTCGCAGGCCCCGTCATGGATGCAGGAGCGCGGGCTCGAGTGGATCTACCGCATCGCCCAGGAGCCCCGCCGGCTGCTGCCGCGCTATCTCTGGTTCAACCCGCTGTTCGTGACCGTCTTCGCCCGCCAGCTGCTTGCCGAGCGGGCCCGCCGCCGGGCGTAGACTCGGGCCAATGGAGCAGAGCGTCGCCGTCGTCGGCCTCGGGCGGGTCGGCCTGCCGCTCGCCCTGTCGTTCGCGGACCGCGGCCTTTCGGTAATCGGAGTGGACCGCGACGAGGGCGTGCTGCGCTCGCTGGAGGCGGGCAAGATGCCGTTCTCGGAGACGGGCACCCAGGAGCTGCTCGAGCGGGTGCTTCGGCGCGGCGGCTTCGAGCGCACGACACGAGTGACTGATGCCGCGCGTGCCGACCACATCGTGCTCACGCTCGGCACGCCCGCGCACGTTCACCTCGAGATCGACGTCTCCCAGATCCGGGGCGTACTCGACGACCTGCTGCCGGTGCTGCGCGAGGGCCATTCGCTCGTGCTGCGCTCGACCGTCGCGCCCGGCACCACCGAGTGGGTGGCCGGGTACGTGGAGCAGCGGCGCGACTTCCGCGTCGGCGAAGACCTGTTCGTGGCCCACGTGCCCGAGCGGATAGCGGAGAACCACTTCCTCGAGGAGATCGGCACGCTGCCGACGATCGTGGGCGGCGTCGGCGAGGGCTCGGGCGCGCGGGCGGCCGAGCTGTTCGAGGCGTTCGGCTCGCAGATCGTGCAGACCACCCCGGTGCAGGCCGAGCTGGCCAAGATCTGGACCAACATCCTGCGCTACGCGCAGTTCGCCCTGCCCAACCTGCTGATGATGAACTGCGAGCAGTACGGGGCCAACGTCTTCGAGGTGATCGAGCTGATCAACCGCGACTACCCGCGCGGCGGCATGGCCCGCCCCGGCCTGACTTCGGGCACCTGCCTGCGCAAGGACTTCGCCTTCTCGGAGGAGCGCTCCTCGGCGCCGGGAACGCTGCTGGCCGTCTCGCGCGTGCACGAGACCGTGCCGCTGTTCCTGGTCGAGGGGCTCAAGCGGCGGCTGAACGGCACCCTGCGCGACCGCAAGGTGGCGGTGCTGGGGCTCACCTTCAAGCGCGACTCCGACGACCCGCGCGACTCGCTCTCCTTCAAGCTCGTTCGCCTGCTCGAGCGCGAGCTCGCGCACGTCGCCCGCCACGATCCCCACCTGCCGGCCGAGTCCGACCCGCTCGATTCCGCGCTCGAGGGCGCCGACGCCGTGATCGTCGCCACCGACCACACCGAGTTCGAGGGGCTCGCTCGCAGGCTGCCCGCCGGCGCGCTGCTCGTCGACCCGTGGAACGTGACCGGGGTGGGCCGCGTCTTCGCCACCCAGGACGAGCTGGTCACCACGTGAGGCGCGTGCTGGTCACGGGCGGCGCCGGCACGATCGGCGCGGCCCTCGTCCGGCGCCTGGTGCGCGACCCCGAGTTCGAGGTGCGCGTCTCCGACCAGCGCCCGGCGCCCGGCTGGATGCGCGAGTCCTGCGAGGTGCACACCGGGGACCTGCGCGACCTCGACGACGCGCGCGAGGCTGCACACGGATGCACCCACGTGATCCACCTGGCGGCGATCGTCGGCGGCATTGCCAATTTCCATCGGCTGCCGCACACGCTGCTCGAGGTCAACAACGCGCTCTACAACGCGGTCTTCAGGGCGGCTCTCGAGGAGCGCGTCGAGCGGCTCGTGTACGTGTCGTCGTCGATGGTCTTCGAGCGCGCCACCGAGTTCCCGACCACCGAGGCGCACCTGCACGACTGCCCCGCGCCTCGCTCCGCGTACGGGTTCTCGAAGCTCGCCGGCGAGGTCTACTGCCGCGCGCTTCACGACGAGCACGGCCTGCCGTTCGCCATCTGCCGCCCGTTCAACGCCTACGGCCCCGGCGAGCTGCCGGACGCCGAGCCGGGGATCGCGCACGCGGTGCCCGACCTGATCCGCAAGGCGCTGGCCGGCCAGCGGCCGCTCGAGATCTTCGGCTCGGGCGAGCAGACGCGCACGCTCACGCACGTGGACGACATCGCCGACGGGATCGCCACCACGGCGGTGCACCCAGCCGCGGCGAACGAGGACTTCAACGTCTCGGCCTCGCGCGAGCTGTCCGTGGCCGAGATCGCCCGGATCGTGTGGGAGGCCTGCGGCAACGACCCGGCCGACTTCGAGCTGCGCCACCTGCCGAGCTTCGAGGTCGACGTGCAGCGCCGCTGGCCGTCGGTGGACAAGGCCCGCCGGCTGCTCGGCTGGGAGGCCCGGATCGAGGTCGAGGAGGGCATCGCCTCCACCGTCGAGTGGCTGCGCGAGCAGGAGCTCGTGAGCTGAGCGGGCGGTGAGCGGCCAGGCGCTCGTCACGGGCGGCGGCGGGTTCGCGGGCCGGCACCTGGTGGAGGAGCTGCGCTCGCGCGGGGAGGATCCGGTCGCCCCGCCGCGGTCCGAGCTGGACCTGCTGGACGCCGACGCCGTGCGCGAGGCCGTGGCGAGGTTGCGGCCGCGGGCGGTCTTCCACCTGGCCGCGCACGCCTCGGTCCCCTACTCCTGGGCGCATCCGCGGCGCACCCTGCGAGAGAACTTCGAGATGACGCAGAACGTGCTCGAGGCCGTACAGCTCGAGGCGCCCGAGTCCGTGGTCGTGCTGGCCGGGTCGGGTGAGGTCTACGGGGCGCCGGAGCGGCTGCCCGTGGACGAGTCCGCCCCGCTGCGGCCGCGCAATCCCTACGCGCTCTCGAAGGCCGCGTGTGACCTGCTCGGCGCGCAGTTCGCGGACGTGCTCGGGCTGAACGTGGTGCGGATGCGCTCCTTCAACCAGGCCGGCCCGGGGCAGTCCGACGAGTACGTCCTGGGCACTCTCACCCGCCAGGTGGCCGAGGCGGAGGCGGCCGGCGAGCAGGCCGCGGTCATCCGCCTCGGCAACCTGGACTCGGCGCGCGACTTCACCGACGTCCGCGACGTGTCCCGCGCCTACGCGGACGCGGTGTCGGTCCCCGCCGGGACCTACAACGTGTGCAGCGGGCGCTCGGTGTCGGTGCGCGAGCTGCTCGAGCTGCTGCGAGCAGCGGCCCGGATCGAGACGAGGCACGAGGTCGCCCAGGAGCGCCTGCGCGCCGGCGACGTGCCGGACATCCGCGGCTCGGCGGAGCGGTTCGCGCGGGCCTCGGGCTGGCAGCCGCGGATCCCGCTGGAGCAGACGGTGGCCGATGCGCTGGATTGGTGGCGAGGGGTGCGGGACGAAAGACGGGCTGGGTAGGGGTTTGGGGGTGAGGCGAGTTTCCGTCCATATGGAACGGAAAGTCGCCTAACCCCCGGCGTCAGGCAGGCCGCGCCCTTACCTGCCCTATTACGCGCCCGAACCGACCCGCTCGTACAGGTCGAGCAGGTGGCTGGTGAAGGGAGCCTGGGAGTGGCTCGCGCGGGCGCGCGCCAGCAGCTCCTCCCCGTCGGCGCGGCGGCGCTCGGGCGCCTCCCACAGCTCCCGCATACGGGCCGCGAGGGCCGCCGGATCGTTGATCGGCAGGCAGCGCTCCGGGCCGATCAGCTCCGGCAGGCCGCCCATTTGCGTGGCTATCACGGGCAGGCCCGCGGCCATCGCCTCGAGCGCCGAGTAGGGCGAGAACTCGTGATAGCGGGAGGGCATCACGAGCATGGCCGCTCCCCTCACCAGCCCGTCCAGCTGCGGGCGGGCGAGCCGGCCCACGAGCTCGACCGGCGCGTCGAGCCGCCGGCCGAGCGCGGCGAGTTCCGCGGCGGCGGGCCCTTCGCCGGCGATCCGCAGTGGAACGCCCGCCCGCCCCGCCGCCTCGATCGCCACGTCGAAGCCCTTCTCCTGCGACAGGCGCCCCGTCGCCAGCGCGTAGCCGCCGCGGTCGGCCGCCGAGCCGTCGGCGAACGCGCTCGCCGGCAGGTAGTGGGGCAGCACCTCGATCCGCTCCCGGGGCAGGCCGAGCAGCGCGAGCTGGCCTGCGGCGTAGCGGCTGGGGGCCACGAAGCGGTCCACGGCCTCGACCATGCTCGGCTGATAGAGCGACAGCGCGGCCGCGTAGACAGCGGCCTCCGGCAGCGAGCCGCGGCAGTTGAGCACCAAGCCGGGCAGGGTCAGACGCCCGTGGCAGCGGAAGCAGGGACCGCCGTCACGCGAGGCGACGCCGATGGCACAGAACAGGCGCACGTTGTGAAGGTGCAGCACGACGCGGGCCCCGGCCTCGCGCGCGGCCGTCAGGCCGCGAGGACCGATCAGGGGGAGCGTGTTGTGGGCGTGGAGGACGGTCGCCCTCATCTCGCGCACGGCGGCGGCGATCTCCTCCGGCCGGTCGCCGCCCCCGAGGAGCGCGGCCGCCGCCCTCACCTTGCCGGCGTCCGCGGAGCTGCGCTGAAGAGCGCGGTGCTCGACCCCGGCGTTCTCGAGCGCCTCGAGCTGCAAGGCGACGGAGCGCTCCTCGCCGCCCTCGATCCGGTAGCGGTTGTGCAGCACGAGCACGCGTGGGGCGGCCATGGGGTCGGGCTAACCTAACCGGCCCATGGACGCGCCCGTGGTGTCAGTGGTGCTGCCCACGCGCGGGCGGGCCCGCTACCTCGAGGTCGCGCTCGACTCGCTCGACTCGCAGGACCTCGAGGAGCCCTGGGAGCTTCTGGTGGTCGACGACCGCTCGCAGGATGGAACCGCCGACCTGCTGCGGCGCCGCGGCGTGCGCTCCCTACGCCTCGAGCCGCCCGGCGGGCTGAACGCGGCCCGCAACGCCGGCGTGCGCTCGACGAGCGGCGACCTGATCGCGTTCACCGACGACGACGTGCGCGCGCCGTCCGGATGGCTGAGGGCGATCGTCGAGGGAGCCCGGCGACACCCCGAGGCCGATGCTTTCGGCGGCCCGATACGCGCCCGCTTCGAGGGACCTGCGCCGCGCGGCTGCGGCCGCGAGGACCCTCCGCTCACGACCCTCGACCTCGGCGAGGCGGACCGCCCGGCCGAGCTGGCCTGGGGAGCGAACATGGCCCTGCGCCGCGGCGCGTTCGCGCGGATAGGCCAGTTCGACGAGTCGATCCACGGCGGCGGTGACGAGCAGGAGTGGCTGGAGCGCCTGGCCGCCGACGGGGGGCGGCTGGTGTACCTGGCCGATGCCGCCCTGGAGCACCGCCGGGAGGGCGACGACGCCAGGCTCGTCCCGCTGGCCCGCGGGGCCTACGCCCGCGGACGCTCGATGCGCGCCTACGACAGCCGCCGCGGGCGCGCCCCCGGGGTGTCGCGAGAGCTGCGGGTGCTCGCGGGCTGCGGCTGGCACACGCTGCGCCGGGCGTGCCCGCAGGGGATCGTCATGGGCGCGCACGCGCTGGGCCGCACCGTCGAGGCGGTGCGGAAGCGGTGACCGCGGAGCCCCGGGCCGGCGAGCCGCCGCCACCCGAGCTCTTCCTCTCCGGCCGCGTGGGCTATACCGGCCGGCGGCGGGCGGTCGCGCTGCGCGCGGCGGACCGCGCACTCGACCTGTGGCTGCGGGCCCGCGGTGTGCCGCGCGAGCTCGACCGCCTCGCCGGGAGCGTCACGAGGCGCAAGGTGCTCGCGCTCTGCGTATACCGGCCCTCGGCGGAGCTCCTGCCCGCGATCGCCGGCGAACTGGAGGCGAGCCGCCACTCGCTGCGGCTCGCTCTCGGGTGCGTCGGCGACGCGCCACCGGAGTTGGCCGGGCGGACGGTCGCGGCCGGGCTGGACGGTGGCAAGTTCCAGAACCTCAACCGCCTACTGTCCGTCGCGGAGCCCGGCGAGCACGATTGGCTGCTGCTCGTGGACGACGACGTGGTGCTGCCAGGGCGCTTCGTCGACCGGCTGCTGGGCCTCTGCGAGGCGCTCGACCTGGCCCTCGCCCAGCCCGCTCAGACACTGGCGAGCCACGGGGCCTGGCCCGTGACGCGCCGGCGCGCGCGGTCCTTGGCACGGGAGACCGGATTCGTCGAGATCGGACCCGTCACCGCGCTACGCCGGGACGCCTTCGCCGAGCTGACGCCGTTTCCGGACCTGCGCTACGGCTGGGGGCTCGACCTGCACTGGGCCGCCGTTGCCCGCGAGCGCGGCTGGCGGCTGGGCGTGCTGGACGCCCTGCCCGTGCGGCACGAGCAGGCGAGCGTCGCGGGGGAGTACGGCCACCAGGCCGCCGTCGACGAGGCCGCGGGCTTCCTCGCTTCGCGGCCGTTCGTTCCCGCGAAGGACGCGGCCCGGACGCTGGGCGTGCACCGGCGGTTGCCATGCGCGTAGCGGTGGTGGCCGAGTGGTACCCGTCGCCGGCCGATCCGGTCCTCGGCATCTGGGCTCATCGCCAGGCGGTCGCGGCCCGCGACGCCGGAGCCGACGTGCAGGTGCTCGCGATGCGGCGCCCCGTGCCTCCCCTCTCGGCCCTGCGCGCGCTCGCGGGCGGCCCGCCCGACGCGGCGCCGCTGCGGAGCTGGGCCACCGGAGTCGCCTCCACGCTCAGGTCCTGGGAGCTCGACGGCATCCCAGTACGGCCGGTGCCGTTCCTGAGCCCGCCGCGGCCGGGCTCCTACGGAAGCTGGGGCCACTGGATGGCGCCGCCGCTTGCGGTCGCGCTGGACCGGCTGCGGCGGACCTGGCCCTTCGATCTCGTGCACGCCCATTCGATCGTGCCCCCCGGCTACGCGGCTGCTCGCTGGACTCGGAACCCACGGCGCCCGCCGCTCGTCGTGTCGGCGCACGGGCCCGACATGATCCACGTGCACAGGCGCAGCAGGCTCGCCGCGGCCGCGTCGCGGACCGCGCTGCGGGAGGCCGGCCTCGTGGTGGCCAACAGCCGCTGGGCAGAGGAGCGCTGCCGGGAGATCGCGGGCGCAGAGATCCGGTCGACGGTCGTGCACCTGGGCACCGACGTCCCGCCGGGACCACCTCCGAAGCTCGAGCGGCCGACCCTGGTCACCGTCGCGCACCTCGTCGCCCGCAAGCGCCACTCCGTGGTGCTCCACGCCCTGGCCGAGCTGAGTCCGCGGCTCACGCCCGACTATCTGATCATCGGTGACGGCCCCGGCCGCCGGCCGCTCGAGCGGCTGGCCGGCGAGCTCGGCCTGGGCAGCCGGGTTCGCTTCGCGGGGCAGCTGGAGCACGAGCACGCGCTTGCGGAGGCGCGCCGCTGCCACCTGTTCGTCATGCCCGGCGTCGAGGAGCCGTTCGGCGTCGCGTTCGTCGAGGCCATGGCCGCGGGCCTGCCCGCCATCGGCGCCGTGGGCGAGGGCGGCCCCGAGGAGCTCGCAGCGGCGGGAGGCGGCATGCTGCTGGTCCCGCCCGACGACCACCGGGCGCTGGCCGCCGCCATCGACCGCGGGCTGTCGCAGTCGGAGGAGCTCGGTGAGGCTGCGCGCCAGAATGTGCGCGCCAGCTTCACCTGGGAGCGCTGCGGGCAGCGGACCATGGCCGCCTACCGGTCGGTGCTGGAGCGCGCGTGACCGACGTCCTCGTCGTATCGCTCGGGACGACGCGTGGCCTGCGCGTCGCCGACTCGGCCTTCGCCGGCCAGGTCCGGGCCGCTGGGGCGAGCGTCGAGGTGATCGCCGTGCGCCAGGGGGCGCTCGGCCGCCTGCGCCGCGTCTACCCGGTCAACGACCTGGTCGAGGCCGCGGCCGCGCGCCGGGCCACGGCGAGCGCCGTTCGCAGGGTGCGGCCGCGCGCCGTGGTGTTCTCTTCGGTGACCTCGGCCATGATGGCGCCGCGCCTCGACGTGCCCTACGCGGTTCGGCTCGACTCGCCGGCCTCGCTCAACCGGCCGGGCCCGCAAAACGCGGTGCTGCACGCGCTCGAGCGGCGGGCCCTGGCGGGCGCGCGGCTCGTGCTGCCGTGGAGTCGCGCCGCGCTCGCCGCCCTGCCCCCCGGCCTGCCGAGTGTGATCCTTCCGCCGCCGATCACGCCCTCCGGGGAGCACCCGTTCAAGCGCCGCCGGGCGGCCGCGGCATACGTGCCGGACCCGAAGGCGAAGGGACTGGAGCTGCTGATCGCCGCCTGGTCCCACGCCGCGGCGGAGGACGCGGAGCTCGAGGTCTTCGGCATCGAGGCGGAGCGGGCCCGGGGTCACCTCGCGCGCACCGCCACGCAGGAGCCCGAAGGGGTGAGCTGGCGGGGCCTGACCCCGCCCGCCGAGTTCCGGGAGGCGCTCAGGAGCAGCCTGGTCTTCGCCTCGGCCGCGCGCTGGGAGGACTTCGGCCAGGCGCCCCTCGAGGCGCTCGCCGACGGCGCCCTGCTGGCGACGCTTCCCGCGGGCGGCGCGTACGAGGCGCTCGCCCTGGCGCGTGAGCTCGCGCCGGAGCTGGCCCCGGCCGACTTGACCCCCGAGGCCCTGGCGGGCGCCCTCGAGGCGGCATTCGCCATCAGCGCGGAGCGGGCCGCCGACTACCGCCAGCGGGCCGCCCGCGCCCTCGTCGCGTACAACCCGGCGAACCTCGAACGCACCGTGGCGGACGAAGTCCTCCCCGCGTTGCTCAGCGAGCGGTGGCCCTGAGCACCGCGCGCTCGAACGCCTCGGCGTCGGCGTCGGACGGATGGCGCTCGGTCACCGCCCGGCTGCCCGCGGCCAGCCGGGCACGCAGCTCGCCGTCGCGCACGATCCGCCGCAGTGCGTCGGCGATCTGGCCCCTGTCGTGCGGGTCCACGAGCAAGGCGTTCTCGCCCTCGACGGCCACGTCGCCGACAGCGCCGGCCACCCGCGAGCAGATCAGCGGCAGCCCCGCCGCCGCGCCCTCCCGCATGGTCACGCCGAAGGGCTCGTAGGTGCTCACGAGCAGCAGCGCCCCCGCCTGCGCGTACAGCTCGGGGAGCTCGTCGGGCGACGCGTAGCCGTCGATCCGCACCGCAGCGCCCCGCTGCGCCGCCAGCTGCTTCAGCTCCTGCTCGAGCGGCCCGGTGCCCCTGAGCTCGAGCTCGGCCTCCCCCGGATCGAGCCCCGCGTCGGCGAACGCGTCGATCAGTGTGCCCAGGTTCTTGTCGGGCACGAGCCGGCCCACCGACAGCAGCTTCACCGGTCCGCCCTCCGGCGTGGAGCGCGACGCGGCCGCCCGCGCGAAGCGGTCGACGTCTGCGCTCTGGAGCGCCACCTCAACCCGGTCCGGCCCCACTCCCATCGCCTCCAGGCGCCGCCGGGCAGCCGAGCTGGCCACCACGAAGCCGGCCGCCCGCGAGGCCAGCAGGCCGTGGAGCCTGCGTCGTCGCGGCGACAGCTCGCGCTCGGCGTGCTCGGTGAGCTCGCTGAAGATCACCAGGGGCCGCCCTCGCAGGCGGCACCAGGCAAGCGCGCGGAGGGTCGCGGGGCCGTACTCCCAGCTCACAACGCAGTCCGGGCGGGCCGACCGCAAGGCGCCACCGAGCCCGCGCGGGACGATCATCGAGGAGCGGCCGGGCCTTCCCCGCTGCCAGGACCGGAGCGCCCGGGCCCTGTACCCGTGCTCGGCCGGAAACCACTCCGGCCGCTGGTCCCACCCCGGCTGGCCGCCGGCCTGGTAGATCACGATCGGCTCGATGCGGCCCCGCTCGGCCAGCCGCGCGAACAGCGGCTCCCGGTAGGGCACGGGGACCGGCGGGAGGATCGCGCAGCGCGGCATGGGCGCAACTTTCGCGCAAACCGGGGGATAAAGAAGCGAAGGCGAAATGGGGTCGGGAGACGGGACCGCCGCCGGGATTGCTAGCCTCACGGCCGCGGCTGGGAGGCGCTGTTCCCGGGCTTTCGCGCGAGCGAAGGCCAATTCTCTGCGCGCCCGCCCAGCCTGATGTTCCCAGCACCAGGAGGAACTTCCACAGTGAGTCGCGTTGCATACTTGTCGATCCTCGCGGCGGCGCTGATTGCGCTGGCCGTTCCGCCTGCCGTGCAGGCGTCCGGGTTCGACGTGATCCGCGATTGCGCCGAGGACAGCGACCTGGATCGCAAGTACTCGAACGGTGAGCTCAAGCAGGCCAGGGACAACCTGCCTTCCGACCTCGACGAGTACAGCGACTGCCGCGAGGTGATCAACAGCGCCATCACGAGCGGCTCCGGCGGGAGTGGCGGCGGCGGCGACGGTGGGTCGGGCGGAGGCGGGGCCGGCGGAGGGTCCGGCGGCTCCGGACCGAAGGCCGAAGCCGCGCGTGCGCGCGACGAGGCCGCGCTCGACGCTCTCACCAACGGCGGCGGCAAGCCCGCGCTGAACGTGGCCGGCACCAGGGTCGAGCCCGGTGACAACGGCCTGTTCGACCTCGCGAGCGCCGCCAACGGGCTGCCGTTGCCGCTCCTGCTCGCTCTGATCGCCGTCCTGCTGGGCGCGGCGACCGCCGGGCTCGCCGCGCTGAGCCGCCGTTTCCCGGGGCTGGCCGAGCGCATACCCCTGCTGTCCAAGATAAGCCTGCCGCGTGTCCCGATCCCGGGTCTCCGCCGCTAGCGCCATACTGCTCGGCGCCGCGCTCGCCGGCGTCGCCTTCGGAGCCGCCGGCGGAACCGTCCTGCACCGGACGGTCTGGGTAGAGATCCTGATCGTCCTTGCGGGCGGCACGGCCGTCGGGGTCGCTGTGCTGTACGCGCGCCGTGGGCCTCTCTACGGCGCCACCTCCCTCGTCGCCTTCGGCGTCCTCACCGCGGTGACGGCCCTCTCGGTCACCTGGTCGATCGTGCCCGAGCTGTCCTACGTGGAGGCCGGGCGGATGCTCGCCTATCTGGCCGCGTTCGCGGCGGCGGTCGCCGCTGCGCACCTCGCCCCGCCGGCCTCGCCGGTGGTCCTGCGGGGGGTGGCCCTCGGCGCACTCGCGGTCGTGATCTACGCACTGGCATCGCGGGTCTGGCCCGGTGCGCTCGCCGAGAACGAGCTGTCCAACCGCATCGGCCAGCCGTACGGCTACTGGAACGCGGTCGGCACCACCGCGGCGCTCGCGGTCCCGGCCCTGCTCTGGCTCGGAGCGCGACGGGCCGGCAGCGTGGCGGGGCGGGCGCTCGCATATCCCGCGCTCGGCCTGTGCGTGGTTGCGATCCTGCTCACCCAGTCCCGCGGCGCGCTGGCGGCGGCCGTCATCGGTGCCGTGGCGTGGCTGGCGATCGTCCCGCTCAGGCTGCGAAGCGTGCCGGTGCTGGCGCTGCCGGCCCTGGCCGCCGCGCCCGTCGGAGCCTGGGCGCTGTCGAAGGACGCCTTCTCTGAGAGCCTCCAGCCCCTGGCCGTCAAGGAGAGCGTCGCGGGCGAGTTCGCCGGCCTGCTGGTGCTGATGGTCGCCGTGCTGCTCGTGGCAGGCCTGGCGGTCAACCTCGGGCTCGCCCGCGCCGCCCCGTCCGTGCGGATACGGCGCCGCGTCGGCGTCGTGGCGCTGGCGGCGGCCTGCGCGATCCCGCTCGCGCTCTTCACTTCCGTCGCGTTCAGCGACCGCGGTCTCGGCGGAACGATCGAGGACCGCGTCGACGAGCTGACGAGCGAGACGAACTCGGCCCCGGCCGAGGGCGGCGGGCGCCTGACCGCGGCCTCCTCCACGCGCGGCAAGTACTGGCGAGAAGCGGGGCGGATCTTCGACGACCGGCCGGGCCTCGGCGCCGGCTCCGGCACCTTCGGCGTCGCTCGCCTGCGCTACCGCAAGGACGAGCTCGTGTCGCGCCACGCCCACGGCTACGTGGCCCAGACGCTGGCCGACACCGGCCTGCTCGGGCTGGCGGCATCGCTGTTCCTCCTGATCGCCTGGCTGGCGGCAGCGGCGCGCACGACCGGCCTGTACCCGCGCTGGCGGCGCTTCGGCGCGAGGTTCCGGCGGCGCGACTGGGACGGCGAGCGCGTGGCGCTCGTCGCGCTCGCGCTCGTGGCGATCGTGTTCGGGCTCCAGTCCGTAATCGACTGGACCTGGTTCGTGCCCGGGCCGGCGGTCATGGCAGTCGTCGCCGCGGGCTTCGTGGTGGGCCGGGGGCCGGTCGGGCTCGCCGAGGCGCCGCGTCCCAACCTGACCGAGCTCCGGCAGCCGGAGCGAAAGCGGACTCTTGCCGCCGTGGGCGTCCTCGTCTGCGCGTTCCTCTTCGCCTGGGCCATATGGCAGCCGGAGGCGTCCGACAACGCCTCGGAGGAGGCCCTCCGCCTGAGCCAGTCCGGCCAGACCGCAGCGGCGCTCGACGAGGCGCGCTCCGCCGCTGACGTCAATCCGCTCTCGCCCCGGCCGCTGCTGGTCGAGGCCGCCGTCCAGGCGCGCGCAGGCGACGAGGGCGCAGCACGCCGGGCGCTCGAGCGGGCCGTGCTGCGCTTCCCGGGCGATCCTCAGACCTGGCTGCGTCTGGCGAGCTTCGAGCTCGGCACCCTCGAGCGGCCGCGCAAGGCCCTCGGGACGCTCGAGGCCGTGCTCTACCTGGATCCGTTCTCGAAGGCGGCGCGCGACCTCTACCTGCAGGCCCGCGCGGCCGAGCGAGCGCAGGCTCGAGCGTCCTCGCGTCCGGCGGCCCGCCGCTAGCGGCGGGCGAGCGCCAGCAGGCTGCCGCGCCGGCGGCGCAGCGACGCCACCTCGAAGCCAAGCTCCGACAGCAGCCGCCTCAGCGAGCGTCTTGTGAGGAAGCGGATGTGGGGCGAAAGCGGTGGGAACCGGCTCTCGAAGCCGCCGACCAGGATCGCGAGGCCGTCGAGCCTGCCGTGGGCAGGCGTCGTCAGCGCGAGTGTTCCCACCGGGCGCAGCACCCGCCTGATCTCGGACAGCAGCAGCTGCACGTCGCGCACGTGCTCGACCGTCTCTACGCAGAGGACGAGGTCGAACTCGCCGTCGCCGAACGGCAACGGCGAGTCGGGCTCGAGCTCGCACACGCGGGCTCCCGGAAGCCGCCGCCGGGCGCGCTCCAGCGCGACCGGTGACACGTCCGCCGCCGTCAGCTCGCCGGCGCCGAGCTCGGCCGTCAGGCGCCCGTCGCCGCAGCCGAGATCGAGCGCCCGCTCGGCCGGGCCGAGCGAGCGCACGAACTCGCGCAGGTGCTCGGGCGGCAGGTGCGCGTGCTCGCCCACGAGCTCCCAGAGCTCGTCGTCGTAGCGGCTGGGGGTCACGGCCGCCGCGCGATCAGCATGAGCGTGTGCCCGAACTGCGCCGCCCGCGGCCGCGAGCCGGCCGCGTCGAGTCGCTGCAGGCCACGCTGGACGATCGCCGGAAGCCTGCGCCAGCTGAAGGTGAGCGCGTGCAGCTCGGGCTCGAGCCCCGCCGTGCGGGACTCGCGCACGAGCGCGCGCGGCGAGAGCGGGATGTCGTCGGGAGTCCCGTGGACGAGCGTCCCGAGCCTCGCGCGGTTGGCGAGCGCGAGGGCCGCCCCGACGGGGTGCCAGAGGCCCGGCTCCACGGCAACCAGCGCGCCGCCGGGCCGGAGCAGCCGCCGTGCCTCCTCGAAGCAGGGCGCGAGCGGGCCCTGGTAGGCGATGTGGTGAAGGACCAGGCGGTAGAGGACCACGTCAAAGGACTCGTCGTCGAAGGGCAGCTCGCCGGCTCGGCCTGTCACGCCCTCGTCGATCTCGCCCGACTCGACCAGCGTCGCCACGACCCGGGAATCGAGCTCCACGCCGGTCATCCGGAAGGCCGGAGCGGGGAAGAGGTCCCGTCCCGGATGCCACCCGCAGCCGATCGACACGACGTCTCCGCCCGCCAGCTCCAGGCGCCTGTGCACCAGCTCGCGCTCGCGCCGGCGTTCCTGCCGGTAATGCAGCTCGAGCGTCTGCGGCCGTGAGACGCGGTCGAGGACGTTGCGCGGTTGGTATGGCTCGCTCAGGCCGGGGAGGTTAAAGTGGCCCGATGCGCCGACTGGCCCTGTTCATCGCGCTGGCGTTCGTCCTCGCCGCCCCCGCCTGGGGGTTCGTCGCGCCCATCACCCGCGACGCGAACCTCGACGGCGACCCGGGTACCGAGCGGATCCTGGTTCGCCCCCACCGCCCCACCGACGCCCAGGACGACTTCGAGCGCACCCAGGTGCGCGTGCGCGACACCTGCCCGCCCGGGACGGTCGACCGCCGGATCGCTCCGATCCACGACAACCTCGAGCGGCTGCGCCTGCGCCGCGTCGACCGGCGGCCGGGGGCCGAGATCTTCCTCGTGCTGCGCGACGGCGCCCGCGGCGTGCTCGGCGAGGCGCGGCTGGTCGCCTGGCGCCCCGACCCCGCCGCCTGCCGCAGGGAGAAGGCGCTGTTCGTCTACGACAGCGACCGCCACACGGCCACGCCGCGGGGCGGAACCGGCGACATCTCGTTCTTCAACGCGCGCTTCACCGACCGCGAGGACCGCTTCGACGGACCGGAGATCCTCGTGGACGAGCGCTTCCTGCGCCGGGGCGATCCCCCCTTCGCGGGGTCGATCCGGAAGTTGACCTTCTGGCGATACCACCTCGGGCGCGACCGCTACGTGCGCTACGACGCGAGGGTCATTCGCTCCGGTCGCTGAGCCTCGGGGAGTGCCCGAGCCGCCCACCCCGCGGGAGTCCGTCTACGGCGCCGCCCGGCAGGGCCTGCGCACCAGGCTGGCGGAGCGGTTCGCGCGGCGGGCCCGCGAGCGCCGCGCCGGGCTCTTTCGCCGGCTGATCGACCCCCGGCCGGGAGAGCGGATCGTCGACGTCGGCTGCGGAGAGGCCGGCCTGGCCGCGCATCTGGGCGGCAACGAGATCACGGGCGTGGACCTGGTCGAGCGGCCCGGCTACGCCGGCCCGAACCGGAGGTTCGTCCGCGCCGATGCGCGCGAGCTCCCCTTCGCCGACGGCGAGTTCGAGATCGCCTACTCCAACTCGCTGATCGAGCACGTCGGCGGCCCGCGGGACCGCGAGCGGGTCGCGGCCGAGCTGCGCCGCGTCGGCCGGCGCTACTTCGTGCAGACGCCGAACCGCTGGTTCCCTGTGGAGCCGCACTCCCTGCTGCCGCTCGTCCACCTGCTGCCGCGCCGGATGGGTCGGCGGCTGTGGCGCTTCGGGGTCTCGGACGACCCCTTCGAGGACACCTGGCTGCTCGTAGCGCGCGACCTGCGCAAGCTGTTCCCCGACGCCCTGATCGTGCGCGAGCGGGTCGGGCCGCTCACGAAATCTCTTGTGGCCGCCGGCCCGAAGGAGGCGCTGGCTACCAGGCGCCGCGCGCCCGGACCACGGCCGGGACCGTCTTCAGCAGGATCGTGAGGTCGAGGAAGATCGACCAGCGCTCGAGGTAGAGGAAGTCCAGGCGCACCAGCTCGTCGAAGTCGAGCTCCGAGCGACCCGAGACCTGCCAGAGCCCCGTCATGCCGGGCATCACCAGATAGCGCTTGCGGTGCCAGTCCTCGAGGCGCTGGTAGTCGCGCTGCGGCAGCGGCCGCGGGCCCACAAGCGACATCTGGCCGCGCAGCACGTTGAACAGCTGCGGCAGCTCGTCGAGCGACCAGCGGCGCAGGAAGCGGCCCACGCTCGTGACGCGCGGGTCGGAGCGCATCTTGAACAGCGGCCCCGC
>DATACN010000244.1:0-2111 GCA_036258995.1 Thermoleophilaceae bacterium
GGGGAGCTCGAGGAGGAGATCCGCCTGGCCATGGTGGAGCCCGATCCGAATGACGACAAGAACGTGATCGTCGAGGTCCGGGCGGGGACCGGCGGGGAGGAGGCCGGGCTGTTCGCCGGTGACCTCTACCGCATGCTCACCCGCTACGCGGAGCGGCGCGGATTCAAGACCGAGCCGCTGTCGGTGGCCGATGGCGACTACACCTTCGCGGTCAAGGGCCAGGGGGCCTACAGCGTGTTCAAGTACGAGGGCGGCACCCACCGCGTGCAGCGCGTGCCGGAGACCGAGTCGCAGGGGCGAATCCACACCTCGACCGCGACCGTGGCGGTGCTGCCCGAGGCCGAGGAGGTCGACGTGCAGGTCGATCCCAACGACCTGCAGATCGACGTCTACCGCTCCTCGGGACCCGGCGGGCAGTCGGTCAACACGACCGACTCCGCGGTGCGCATCACCCACAAGCCGACCGGGCTCGTGGTCTCGATGCAGGACGAGAAGTCGCAGCTCCAGAACCGCGAGAAGGCCATGCGGGTGCTGCGCGCTCGGCTGCTCGAGCGCGAGCTGGCAGCGCAGCAGGCCGAGCTGGCGGCCGAGCGCGTGGCCCAGGTCGGAACCGGCGAGCGCGCCTACAAGATCCGCACTTACAACTTCCCCCAGGACCGCATCACCGACCACCGCGTGGGACTGACTCGCAGCAACGTCTCGGGGGTCCTGGGCGGAGAGCTCGACGAGGTCACCGCGGCGCTCGAGGCCGAGGAGAAGCGCCGCAAGCTCGAAGCCGCGAGCTCGTGATCGGTTGAGCGCCACCGTCGCCGCCGTTCGGGACGCGCTGCCGGCGGCGGCCGACGCCCTGGAGGCTGCCGGCTGCGAAACGCCGCGGCTCGACGCCGAGCTGCTGATCGCCGACGCGCTCGGGGTCGACCGGGCTGCGCTGATCGCCGACCCGGGGCTTCCGGTGCCGGCGTCCGCGGCGCGTCTCATCGGCGAGCGGATACGGCGGCGCGTGGCCCGCGAGCCGGTCGCCTACATCCTTGGCCGCCAGGGGTTCCGCCGGATCGACCTCTCCGTCGATTCGCGCGTGCTCATTCCACGCCCCGAGACGGAGCTGCTCGTGGAGGTCGCGCTCGAGCTGCCGCGCGGTGCGCGGGTGCACGAGGTCGGGACCGGGTCGGGGGCCGTGGCGCTGGCCCTGCGGGACGAGCGGCCCGATCTGCGCGTTTCCGCCTCGGACGCCTCGGCGGCCGCTGTCGGGGTTGCACGTGAGAACGCGGCGCGGCTGGGGCTGGCGCTGGAGGTGGCGGCTGCGCCGGGCCTGCCCGCCGGCGGGTACGACCTGGTGCTGGCGAACCTGCCCTACGTGGCCGAGCACGAGTGGGCCGAGCTGCAGCCCGAGATCGTCCGCTACGAGCCGCGCGCGGCGCTCGTGGCGGGGCCCGGCGGGCTGGAAGCGATCCGCGGGTTGGTGAAGCAGGCCGCGTGCGGTACGCGGCTGGCCCTCGAACACGCGCCGCACCAGGCCGAGGAGGTCCGCTCCCTGCTCGATGATGCGCGCACGCTCCCCGACCTCGCCGGCCGCGAGCGCGCAACCGTCGGTAGGGCGCGATGAGGCCCGAGGACGTCGAGACCTTCGAGCGCTGCATCTCCGTCGGCGGGGTGGCGCTGTTTCCGGCCGACACCGTCTACGGGCTCGCCACCGAGCCCGATTCGCGCGAGGGGGTGGACCGGCTCTACCGGCTCAAGGGGCGTCCGCCGGAGCGGCCCGCCGCGGTCATGTTCTTCCGGCTCGAGCTGGCGCTCGCGGCGCTCCCGGAACTGGACGGCCGAACGCGCGGAGCGGTCGAGCGGCTGCTTCCCGGCGCGCTCACCGTCTTGCTTGCGAATCCCCGAAGGCGCTACCCGCTCGCGTGCGGGCCGGTGCCGGAGCGCCTCGGGTTGCGCGTCCCTCATCTGACCGGTGCGCTCGCGCCGCTTGCCGGCGTTCGCTGGCCGGTGCTCCAGTCGAGCGCCAACCCGACGGGCGGGCAGGACGCGCGCCGCGTGCAGGACGTCGACGAGCGCATCCGCAGCGGGGTCGACCTCGTACTCGACGGCGGCGAGTTGCCGGGCACGCCTTC
>DATACN010000245.1:0-17164 GCA_036258995.1 Thermoleophilaceae bacterium
CAAGCGCTCCACGCGCACGCCGGGGCGGCGCTCCAGCTCCCGGGCCAGGGCGTGCGGGTAGCGGCCCACCCCGGTGCGGATGATCACGCCGGGCGTGACGTCGAGGCCCACCGCGAGCGGCGCCGGGTCAGCGGTCATCCCTGTCGCCTGTGATCGCGCCTTCGCAGGGCGGACAGCACCTCCAAGGGCACCGCCCGGAGCGCGAACAGCACCGCGAAGAGGATCGCCGTGCCGAGCGCTACCCGCCAGGCCTCGTGGACCGGCAGCAGGATCACCGATGCCGCCAGCGCCGCCGCCAGGACCAGCTTGGGAACGATTCTCCAGCCCACCTTCACGTCCGGGTCCGTCCTGCGGAGGGCCCAGAAGTAGGCCAGGGCGAGCACGGTCTCCGAAGCGGTGCAGGCGATGGCCCCGCCTTCCGCTCCGAGAGGTGGGATCAGGACGAAGCAGCCCAGCACCGCCACGACGACTGCGAGGGCGTTGCTCACGAGCAGCTGCCGGTGGCGGTGGAGCGAGAGCAGTGCGAACGAGAGGTTTGCGACGACAAACGTGGCCACCAGGGTGGGAGCCAGGATGCGTAGGACGCCCACGGAAGGCTCGAAGTCGTCGCCGGCCACCACGTCGATGGCGAAGTTCGCGCCGACCATCAGCGAGAGCGTGATCCAGGTGCCGACGATCAGCCCGACGTCGACCATGCGCCCGAGGGCGTAGTTGAGCCGCCCCCTGTCGAGCTGGGCGGCGCGGGCCATGATCGGAAACGCCGAGGTCACGAACAGCCATGGCAGCACCGCTGCGATCTCGACTATCCGGAACGGCGCGGCGAAGTACCCGGTCTCGAGCTCGGTGGAGATGAAGGCCATGAGAATGGCCGCGGCGCGGAAGTACACGACGCCGACCGCGGAGGCAAGCGCGTATGCCAGCGTCTCCCGCAGGAAGTCTCTCCAGAGCGCGACGTCGAAGCGGGGCCGCACAGAGACGTCTCGGCTGACCAGGGCCGCGGTGGCCGCTAGAGCGATGAGGCTGACGCCCGCGTAGAGCCCGAAGAACGGCATCAGCCCCGCTCCGGTCAGCACGAGCAGCACAGTGCCGACGCCCAGCAGCGCCTGCCGCAGGAAGTCGAGCGCGGAGGTCGTGCCGATCCGCAGCGCCGCGTTGAGCGGAACGGCGTACGTGTAGGCGACGGTGGAGAGGAAGAGCCCGAGGCCGAAGACGAACACCCCGGTGACCACGATCGACGGGGCCCCGGCCGCTAGGGCAATCAGGGCGCCGAGCCCCACGCCGGCCCCGGTCAACACCAGTCGCAGCCCAACCAGGTTGCGCAGCACCTCGTTGCGCTCGCCCGGCTCGGCCGTCGAGTAGTGCCTGACCCCCAGGTTGGTCAGCCCCGCCTCGGTGGCCGTGCCGACGATGAAGACGATCGACGAAACCGTGATGTAGAAGCCGTAGTCGACCGGCCCCAGGTGCCTGATCATCAACGGCGTCGTGACCAGCGTGACGAGGATCCCGAGCCCGAACAGCACGGTACGCACGGCCACGCCCCGAATCGCCTTGCCGCCGGCCTGCGGCGTGTCCAGCACCTCGACTCCCTGGACCACCCTGCCGGGCGGACCGGCTTCCGCCATCAGCGCGCAGTCCCGCCGCGCGTGGGGCGGCCGGCCAGCAGCTTGGCCCGCGCCATGCCCCACGCCAGCGGCAGGGCGTCCTTGCGCACCAGGCCCCGCAGCCGCCGCGCGAACTCGAGCTCCCTCCGCACACGCGCCCCGACGCGCTCGCGGGGCGTGAGCGGCCGGAACTCGAGCCCCAGTCGCCGCTCGTACTCGGCCTCGAACGCGTCCACCTCCTCGGGCGCCGGCGACCACTTCGGCGGCGGCGCCCCGGTGGCCAGGAGCGAGTCGTAGAGACGCTCCAGCTGAGCGGTCACAACCGACACGTCGAGCATCCGGCGCACGTCCTCCTGGCCGGCGGCGCCCAGCCTGCGCGCGAGCTGCGGCTGGTCGAGCAGGCTGGCGACCGCCTCAGCGAAGGCGTTCGGGTGATTCGCCACCAGACCCGTGCGGCCGTGCTCGACGAACTCGATCTGGGCGTTGTCGACCCAGGGCGTGGAGCAGGTCACCACGGGCAGCCCGAGCGCCATCGCCTCCCCTATCACGAGCCCCTGCGACTCGCCAAGCTCCGAAGCGTTGACGAATACGTCCGAGGCCGCGTAGAAACCGGCGACCCGGCCCTCGTCCGCGGTCGGGGCGATGAGCGTGCAGCGCTCGAGCACACCCCGCCGTCGCAGCCGCTCGCGCTTGGCCTCGGTTGCGCCGACGAGGAGCACTTGCGCGTCCGGACGCAGGTCGAGCAGTCGCGGGACCATGTCTACGAGCAGGTCGCGCCACTTGCTGTCGTCCGCGCGGCCGACTCTGCAGATCACCGGGCGGTCGGGGTCGAGTCCGAGGCTGCGCCTGGCTACGGCCCTCTCCGGGGCACTCCGCTGGAGGTCGGCGAGGTCGAGTGGCTGGGGAAGTACCCGGTGCCTCGCATGGAATTCGGGGCCGGGCGCGCCCACGAGCGCGCGGTAGCGCACGGCGTTCATCTTGCTGATGAGCAGATGGCAGTCGATCCTCCGCGCCTCAGGCGAGCGGTCGACCATGCCGAAGGTCTTGGTCTCCACGATCGCGCGCGGGGCGGCCGCGATCGCGGCCCCCAGGGCGGGCGCCTCGGTCGTCCCGGAGCGGAAGAGGTGCACCACGTCGGCTCCGCGGAGCAGCTCCACGAGCCGGTCGTGGTCCCCGTCCGCGCAGTCGACCTGGATGCCCGCGGCGCGCAGGCCGTCGGCGCGCGCGCCGAGGGCGTGCACGCCGATCGCCCGTGCCCGGTATCGGTCGCGATCCAGGCTCCGGGCGTGATTCGCGAGGCCGCGCTCGGTGCCGCCGATGCCGAGCTCGTTGCACACGTACGCGATCTCGATCATCGGACCTCGGGCGGGCGCGCGAGCAGTTCGTCGAACGCCGCCGCGATTCGAGCCGCGGCCCGCTGGACCGAGAAGCGCTCGATCCGCTCGGGATCGTGCCGCACGCGTTCGGCCGGCGGGCGCCAGAGGACCGCCTCGGCGAGTTGCCGCGCGAGGCCCAGCCAGTCGCCGGGCGAGAAGTACGCCGCGCCATCGCCGGCCACCTCACGGATCGCGCCCGAATCGCTCAGCACGAGCGGCAAACCCGCCGCCATCGCCTCGGGGATCACGAGGCCGAACTGCTCCTCCCAGAAGCAGCGCGGACGGTCGAGCGGGTGCAGACCGCAGCCCGAGCGCGGGAGGCTGGCCAGCACCATCGCGGATGCCTCGGCGTAGAGGGCCGGCATCTCCTCGTACGGAACGGCCCTGATCTGCACGGCGTCCGCCACTCCGAGCTCGGCGGCATAGGCCTCGAGCCGCTCGCGCTCGCCGCCGCTTCCCGCGATCACCAGGCGCAGCGAGGACACCGCCTCCGGCAGCGCGTCGACAAGGCCCCGGCGCAGGGCCGCGAGCGCGCGCAGCACGTCCTGGTGTCCCTTCTCCCAGTCGAGCCTGCCCGGCGACAGGAGGATCCGCTGGTCCGTGCGCGGGCTGGGCGCCCCAGAGAACCGGTCTACGTCGACCCCGGGTTCCGCCAGCACGATCCGCTCCTCGGGCACGCCTTCGAGCCTCAGCGCTGCGCGGGCCCGCTCGGTGCTGGTCAGGTAGAGGTCGACGGAGGCCAGGACCTGCTCGCGGAAGCGCCGGGCGTGGCTGCTGCGGTAGGACTCGAGCAGCGGAATCGTCTCCCAGACCGTCAGCGCGAATCGATACCGGAGCCGCGGCTTGTGCCTGGCCACCTGCGCGGCGGGCCACAGCGAGAGGTCCTCCGCGTGCACGACGTCCACGCCGCGCAGCCGCTCCTCGACGTTCAGGTAGCGGTCGCGAGCCGCCAGCGCCGCGACGTCGCCGACCGAGCCACGCGGCAGGAGGTCGCGCACGGCGCGCAGCCGCTGCTTGGGAAGCCGCGTGCCCGCCAGGTCGTAGAGGGTGCTGCCGGTGACGAGCGCGGAGACCTCGAAGCGCTCCGGGAGCTCCTCCCAGGGCCGGAGGCCGAACGGCGATGTCTGGTGCCCGCGCGCGAGCACGACTCGGGTGCGAGCGGACGGCACGGGCCGGAAGATAGCCGTCGCCCTGGGCGGCGCGCTCGTCTCGCGATCCTAAGATCGGGCCCGTGAGCAGCCCCGGCTCGATCTCCGCGGCCGTCGTCGTACACAACGAGGAGGCCGTCATCGAACGCTGCCTCCAGAGCCTGCACGGAGCGGTGGACGAAATCGTCCTCGTGCACGACGGCCCCTGCGACGATCGCACGCTCGAGATCGCCGAGGGGTACGGCTGCCGCATCTTCGTGCAACCGGCCACGGGGAGCCCCGAGCAGCACACCGTCTTCGCCTACGAGCAGTGCAAGGGCGAATGGCTGCTCAACGTGGACGGGGATGAGTACCTCTCGCCGGAGCTGCGTCGCGAGCTTCGCAACCTGACCTCGCGACCGGACGTGAACGGATATTGGATCCGCTGGCGCATCTGGAACGGCGAGCGTTACGTGACCGAGCGCGGGCCGTTCAAGCTGGTCCTGTTCCGGGCCCGGGCCGCGCACCTCATCGGCATGAACGAGAACTGGGAGCAGGTCGAGGGCCGTGTGGAGAGGGTGCACTTGGACCTGCACCACGAGCCTCGCTATGACAGCACGAGCCTCCGCGCGAACTGGCCTAAGTGGCGTAAGCGGGCTCGGGTCCAGGCCGGCCAGTACCTGAGTGACTTCTCAGCGTTGCCGAAGTTCAACTACAGAGGCCCTCAGGAATGGAGCCGCAAACGGCGGGTGCTGAACGCGCTATCGCCGCTAATCGTCATTCCCTATGGCCTGGCCACGTTCGCGATCGCCCTCGCGCGCGAGAACGACTACTACAGCCTGCGCCAGAACCTGCGCTTCGCGACCTACCAGGGCCTCTACAACGCCATGGTCATGTACTACGTGGCCCGCGCCAAGTACATGCCCTCGAGGATGCGTTCATAGCGCTCGAGCACGCGCGTCCAGCTCAGATGCGCCACCGACTCGGAGATGACGCCCGGCGGGTCGGCGCCGCCGCGCAGCAATGAGGCGATTGCCTCGGCGATAGCCGCGGTGTCGTCGGGGTCGTCAATCAGAACGCCGGTGCGGCCGGGCTCCACGGCCTCGGCCGCGCCCGCCAGGGACGTCGTGACCACGGGCAGCCCCGAAGCCAGGGCCTCGACGATCACCAGGCCCCACGGCTCGTAGAGGGTCGGGAGCACGAAGACGTCGGCGGCGGCGAGGAAGTACGAGACGTCGTCGGACGGCCCCACGAAGCTGACCCGGCCGGCCAGCCCGAGCCGCTCGATCCGCTCCTGGTATGGACGCGAGCGCACCCGTCCCACGACCAGCAGTCGGACATCCCGCTCGCCCAACCGTGCGAGCGCCTCGATCAGCGGGCCGAAGCCCTTGCGCTCCAGCTCGTTCGCCACGAAGACGAGCACCCGGTCCGACTCGCTCAGCCCGAGCCGGGCACGAGCCTCGGGGCGCAGCTCGGTGCGGCGGGCCACGTTGAACGCGGACTCCTGGAATCCCGGGGGCAGCACGTCGATGTCCTCCTCCGGGACGCCGTGGTGCCTCACGAGGTCGTCCTTCACCGTCGACCCGTTCGCGATCAGGCGCAGGTAGTCACGCGGCCGGTAGTGGCGTTCCTCGAGGCGCAGGCGCACGCGGTGGTCGGGGTTCAGGACCAGCGGAAGCCGCCCAAGGCGGCCGCGCCGCGCAAGAAGCGCTTCGAGGGCCGCTTTGTGCACCGACGGCACCCATAGCACGCCCCCGCCGGGGGACTGCGAGCCGAACGCGGCGTGGATGTCGAACTCGCCGGCGGCCCGCTCGAGGGCTCTCTCGGCGCCTCGACGGAACCGGATCATCGAGAGCGTCGCGGGCGCCCGCGGGCTCTTGACCAACTCCGGCCGCACCCCGTCGGGGACAGTGCCCGGGTCGACACGCGAGGCGACGAGTAGGAGGTCATGGCCCTGCCCGGCCAGATACTGCACGCATTCCGTGATGACCCGCTCGATGCCGCCCCGCCGGTTCACGTCGGGGTAGCTGAGCGCGATCCTCACTTCAGGATCTCCAGGGTGGCCCTGATGTTCATGGCCGGGAAGCGGAAGGCGAAGAGCATCTCGTAGGTGCTCTGGAACCGGTTCGCGAGGCGTGCGACGCCGATCCAGCGGAGCGGGTCCCAGAAGTCGAGGGTCACGTCGATCACCCTGAATCGCGCCTTCGTGTAGTGCTCGAACAGCGGTTCCTCGAGGGAGCGGATGGTCATGGCCGAGAAGGCGCGGACGTGGGTTGGGTCTCCGTATGCGAGGACGGACGAGTAGTGCGGGGTGCGGAGATGGATGCGGGCGCCCGAACGCCCGATGCGGTGCAGCTCCGCCAGCACTTCGAGCGGCCGCTGGACGTGCTCCAGCACGTCCTGGCAGAGGATCTGGTCGAAGGAGCCGTCCCCGAGCGGGTAGGGCGTCCGGTCGAGGTCGAGCACCAGGTCGGCGTCGGTATCCGGCGATATGTCGATGCCGGTGGCCCCCGGATGCTTCGCCCGGCCGCAGCCGACGTCGAGGACGGCCCCCGGCCCGTCCGGTCGCAGGCGGTATTGCTCGGGGGACCGGATCATTCCTAGCGCGGCGAGTCGATTGGTCAGGCGCTCGGTGGCCACGGGAGGCGAACTCCTACCGGAACGCTCGCCCGCGGCGCTGGTCGAGTGCCCGCTCGTAGGACGCTACGGTCGCCCTCGCCGCGGCCGACCATGTGAAGGCCTGCGCGCGGATCGGCCCCGCATCGCTCAGCCGCGTGCGGCGGTCGTCGTCGGCGAGCAGCGTGCCAACCGCCCTCGCGATGGCCTCCGGCCAGCGAGGATCGAAGTACACGGCCGCGTTGGCCGCGACCTCGCGCAGCGCGGGGATGTCCGCGCAGGCCACCGGAACGCCACGCGCCATCGCCTCGACCGGGGGGAAGCCGAAGCCCTCGTACAGCGACGGGACCACCAGGCAGGCCGCGGCCCGGTACAGCCCCTCGAGGTCCGCCGCGGAGACCCGTCCCAGGACCCGGACGTGATCCTCCACCCCGAGCGCTCGCGCCCGCTCGGCCAATGCGCCGTCCTCGTCCGTCCCGCTGCCGGCGATCACGTAGAGCGGCCGGGCATCCGGGCTCGCCGCCGCGGCCGCGTCCACGAGTGCCGACAGGTTCTTGTGCGGTAGGTGCGTGGCCACGCTCAGCGCGAACCGGCGCCGGTCGAGGCCGAGCCTGGAGCGAAGCTCGTCCTCGCCGGTGGGCTGCGGTGGGTCGAGCTCGACTCCGTTGGGAACCACGTCGATGCGGTCGTCAGGGACGCCGAGCAGGCGCGTCAGCTCGTCGCGCGACGCCGCCGACACGGCAACTACCCGGTCGGAGCGCCTGACTCCCAGCGGCAACAGCGTCCGCGTGCCGGCGCGCATCAGCGGCGAAAGGAACTCGGGGTGGCGGGCGTAGAGCAGGTCATGGACCGTGACCACGCGCGCAAAGGGCCCCCACGCCGGCGCGAAATTAGCCAGTGAGTGGAGCACCTCGACGCCCGCGTTCGCCGCCAGCCGAGGAAGCAGCAGCTGTTCGCCGGCCGCCCACTGCGCACGGCTGCGGCCGCTCGCGGGGACGAGTACGACCTCGCCGGCCTCATGCCACGGGCCGGACGTGTCTCGGGCCGCCTCGCGGTTCAGGAAGCTCGTCAACCGCAGGCCCAGGGCCGCGAGCCGGGGGATCAGGCAACGAGCGTAGGTCTCCCGCCCGCCGGTCTCATCGGGAACGAGATAGACCAGGTTCAGTCCAACGTGCACGGCCGGAAGCATGGCGGGGAAATCGACCGCTACGCTCTTGGCGGCGGAAATGACCGCCCGCGGGGCGCAACTTCCACTGGTCGTTCGCCCTCGTACGGAATGTGGCGATCGTGACCTCCTCATCCTCATCCATCGCCGTCGTCCCGGCCTACAACGAGGCCGCGACCGTCGCGGACGTGATCGCCTCGCTGCGCGAGAGCGTCCCCTCGTTCGATGTGCTCGTGGTCGACGACGGCTCGACCGACGCAACCGCCGACCGGGCTGAGGCCGCCGGCGCCGAGGTCCTTCGGCTGCCCTTCAACCTCGGCATCGGCGGGGCGGTCCAGGCCGGCTTTCAGTATGCGCTCGAGCACGGCTACGACTACGCAGTCCAAGTCGACGCCGACGGGCAGCACCTGGCGAGCGAGATCCACAAGCTGGTGCGCGCGATGGAGGAGAACCCGGGTGTGGACATCATCTGCGGTTCCCGCTTCCTCACTGCGCAGGGATATCCGGCCCCGATCAGCCGCCGCACCGGGATCCACATCTTCGCCTTCATCCTGTCCCGGCTGGTCGGGCAGCGTGTCAGCGACCCCACCTCGGGGTTCCGTCTCTACAACCGGCGTGGCATCGCCCTGTTCGCCCGCGACTATCCACACGACTACCCTGAGGTCGAGGCGGTCCTGATGCTCCACTTCCACCGCCTGCGGATGCGCGAGGTGCCGGTGCGGATGCTGCAGCGTGGCGGTGGCGTCTCCTCCATCCGTTCCGGCAAGTCGGCCTACTACATGATCAAGGTGCTGCTGGCGATCTTCGTCGGGCTGGCCCGCGCGCGGCCGGTGCCCGAGCCCGGCGACGAGGCTCCGGTGGCCGCAACCCACGGGATCTGATCGTGGAGATGCGAGTCCAACTGGTCGCGATCGTCGCCAGCGCGCTGCTGTTGCTGATGATCCTCGAGCTGGTGCGGCGGCGGCGGTTGCTAGAGCGCTACGCCCTGCTTTGGCTGTTCAGCTCGGTGGTGCTGCTCGGGCTGTCGATCTGGCGCGACTTCCTCGAGACCCTGGCGCGGGCGGTCGGCATCTACTCGCCGCCGAACGCGCTCTTCCTGATCGCTTTCGGTTTTGTGCTGGTGCTCTTGCTGCACTTCTCGCTGGCGGTGTCGAGGCTCTCCGACCAGACCAAGGTTCTCGCCCAGCGCCTGGCGCTGCTCGAGCAGAAGCAGCGCGCCGAGGTGACGGCCGAGGAGTCGCCGGAGCTCGAGCTCGCCGCCGGGCGAGAGCCCGGCAACGGCCGCTAGGCCTTGACGGATTCTCAGGCCGCGCTCGCGGTGGTGGTGGTGACCTACCGCAGTGCGGCGGTCGCCCCGCGCAACCTCGCCCGGCTCTTCGAACAGCTGGACGAGCGCGACGAGCTGCTCGTGGTCGACAACGCTTCGAACGACGGCACCGCCGACGCGATCCGCACGGCAGTGCCCAGAGCGCGGATCCTGGAGCAGCTTCGGAATCTCGGCTTCGCCGCCGGGTGCAATATCGGCGCAGCCGCCTCTTCCGCCCCGCTCCTGCTCTTCCTCAACCCCGACGCGGTCCCTGAGCCGGGCTGTGTCGAGTCGCTGCGGGTCGCGGCAGCGCAACGGCCCGACTGGGGCGCCTGGCAGGCGCTGGTCACGATGCCTGGCGGGGGACACGTCAACACGAGCGGCGGCATCACCCACTTCTCCGGGATTGGCTGGGCAGGCGCCTGCGGCGAGCCGGTGACGGCCGTGGCGGCCGAGCCGTACGAGGTGAGCTTCGCGTCGGGGGCGGCGCTCGTGGTCCGGCGCGAGGCCTGGGAGCGCGTGGGCGGCTTCGACGAGCGCTACTTCATGTACGGCGAAGATCTCGACCTCTCGTTGCGCCTATGGCTCGCGGGGCTCAAGGTGGGGATCGTGCCCTCGGCCCGGGTCGAGCACGAGTACGAGTTCGAGAAGGGTGGCCGAAAGTGGTTCCTCCTCGAGCGAAACCGCTGGTGGACCGTGCTCAGCGACTATCCGGCGGCTCTGCTGGCGCTGCTGGCGCCCGCTCTGCTCGGGCTCGAGCTCGTGATCCTGCTGGCCGCCGCGCGGGGAGGGTGGCTGGGCCAGAAGCTGCGTGCGCAACTCTCCGTCGTCCTCGGCTTGCCGGCGATCCTGGCCCGGCGCCGCCGGGTGCAGCGCGCCCGCACGGTCGGCAGTGCGGAGCTCGCCCGACGCCTGAGCGCCGATCTGAGCAGCCCTTTCCTGCCCCCAGCCGCCCGCTCGGGGCCGGCTGCGGACCTTCAGCGGGCCTACTGGGCCGGCGTGCGGTGGCTGCTCAACGCCGGCGGCGCAGGCCGAGGATGCTGAGCAGGAACGACGAGAAGAAGATCTGGATACCCACGATCACGAGCGTGGCCGCCAGTACCGCCAGGCGCTCCTCGGACAGGCCGCCGAAGCCGCGGTCGATCCACATGGCCGTGATCACGACGCCCACGGCGAAGCCCGCCACGGCGATCGCGCCGCCGAGCACGAGACCGTGCTCGAGGCGGAAACGCGCCCGCATTCGGTCGAACCACTCGTCCTTCTCGCCCATGAAATAGGTGCCGTAGGCGTGCGCGCACAGGCCGAGCGCTATGACCTGCGTGCCCACCACGGTCAGCAGCGAGCCGGCGATGGCCGAGTGCAGGTACCACTCGCGACCGAAGACGTTCAGCTCGAGCAGCACGGTCAGCAGCACGGCAACCCCGGCCAGCGCCATGGCCACACCGGGCACCACGAATAGATGGGTCGGGCTGTGGACCAGGAGGAAGCGGAGATGGCGCCAGCCATCGCGGAAGCTCTCCAGCTTGGACTCGCCGCCGCGCGGGAGGTAGCGGATCGGCAGCTCCTCGATGCGAAGGCCTTCCTTGGCCGCCCGGATGACCATCTCGGAGGCGAACTCCATGCCAAGCGTCCGCAGGTCGAGGCGCGAGAGCAGCTCCCGCCGGAAGCCGCGCATGCCGCAGTGGGCATCCCGGACGCCGGTGCCGAAGAAGAGGTTGAGGATCGCGGTCAGCAGCGGGTTGCCGACGTAGCGGTGGTGCCAGGGCATCGCGCCCGGCTCGATGCCGTCGCGGCGGTCGCCCATGACCAGGTCGGCGCCGGCCTCGAGCCGGTCCACGAAGCGGGGGATCTCGCCGAAGTCGTAGGTCAGGTCCGCATCGGCCATCACCACGTTCTCGCCGCGGGCCGCGCCGAAGCCCGCGAGGTAGGCGCTTCCGTATCCGCGGCGAGGCTCGTGGATGACCAGGGCGCCGGCCTCGGCAGCGAGCTCCGCGCTGCCGTCGGTCGAGCCGTTGTCGACCACGATCACCTCGCCCTCGAGCTCGGCGCCCGCGAGCGCCTCGCGGGCCGCGCGCACGCAGCCTTCGATCGTCCGCGCTTCGTCGAGGCACGGAATGACCACCGAGACGGCGGGGACGGCAGGCGCCCTGGATTGGGGGCCGACAGCGGCCAGGTGACGCTCTTGGGTGGCGCCCATGCACCGTTTATCGACGCTCCGAAGCTCCGGCTGTAGCGCAGGCTAGAGTCGCCCGCTGGGGATGGACCAGGTCTGCGCTCTCGTGGTCACGAGGAACCGCAAGGAGCTGTTGCTCAAGTGCCTAGGCGGCCTCTCGCGGATGACCCACCCGGTCTCGCACACGGTGATCGTCGACAGCGGCTCGACCGACGGCACCGAGGCGCTCTTGCGGGAGCGTGGTGTGCTCGGCGACCCCGCCGTCACCTTCGTGCGGCTGGAGCGAAACGTGGGCAGCGCAGGCTCCTACGCCGCGGGAATCGAGGCGGCTCGTGAGCAGCCGGCCGACTGGATCTGGCTGATGGACGACGACGCGGAGGCCCGGCCCGATGCGCTCGAGCTGCTGCTCTCGGCGCCGCCGGCTAAGAGCCCGCATACCGCTGCGCTCGCCTCGGCCGTGATCGGGCCGGACGGCGACGTCGACCGGCTCCACCGGGGGCGCGTGCGGCGCTTCCTCGAGGCCCTCCCGCTCGATGCCTACCAGCCGGGCATTCACCGCGATCTCGGATTCTCGTCCTACACAGGCCTCATGGTCCGCAGCGACGTCGCGCGGGCGATCGACCCGCCGCGGGCCGACTTCTTCTTCTGGAACGACGACGTCGAGTACTCGATCCGCCTGCGCAGCCGGGGCCGCATCGTCCTGGTGCCCGAGAGCCGGGTGCTCCACAAGCACCAGATGGGCGGGGACGCGGACACCCGCCGCAGCCGGTTCTGGAACCGCCTGCTGGGCACGAGCTATCCGTCGGCGCCGTGGGAGTCGTACTGGAAGAACCTGAGCGGTGTGCGCAACTTCTTCTGGATCAAGCACCGCTACGGGCACGTCACGCGGCTCGCGTTCGCCGGGATGGTCGCGGTCTACGTCGTCCGGACGCTGATGTTCGAGCGCCGCCCGCTCCGCCGGATTCCGTGGCTCGTGAAGGCGGCCCTGGCCGGCCGACGGGGAGAGCCGCTTCGGCTGACCCCCGAGCGCTGGGCAGAGATCGCCGGCCCGGGGCGCGGGTGAGGATCCTCTTCGTATCCCCGTACGCGCTGCCGCACCTCGGTGGCGTCGAGGTGGCGATCGACGCGGTGGCGGAGCAGTTGCGCGAGCGCGGCCACGAGGTGGTTCACGTCGCCTCCGACGCCGTGCGGGCCGGTGAGGCGCCCGCGCCCCCACCCGGCTACCGGCTGGTGCGCGTGCCCGCGAACAACGCGCTCGAGGACCGCACCGGCGCGCCGTGGCCGCTCTTCGGCCGGCGCCTGCTGCGTACGCTGAGCGCCGAGCTGCAGCGGGCGGACGTGGTGCACGCCCATGGGTTCGTCTACTCCTCCTCGGTGGCCGCGCTCGCGCGCGCCCGGGCCCTCCGCGCCGATTCGCCCCTGCGGGTGCTGACCGAGCACGTCGGCCACGTCCCGTATGAGAGCCGGCTGCTCGACCGCTCGGAGGCGCTTGCCATCGGCACGCTCGGGCGGCTGAGCGCCCGAAGCGCCGAGGGGCTCGTGTACATCAACGACCACGTGGGCGCCGCCCTGGCGCGCTTCGCGCCGCGCGCCCTCCTCCGCAGGATCCCGAACGGCGTCGACACCCGCCTTTTTCGCCCGCCCGAGCCGGACGAGAAGGCGCGCCTGCGCTCGGAGCTCGGCTGGGACGAGCGCCCGCGGGCGCTGTTCGTGGGGAGGCTGGTGGAGAAGAAGGGTGTGCACGCGGCGCTCGCGGCCGCGGCGGGGGGCGGAGGGGAGTTCGAGCTGGTCCTGGCGGGACCGGGAGAGCTGCCCGCCTCGGCGCCGGCGTCGGCCCAGGCGCTGGGATCGCTGTCGAGGGAGCGGATGGCCGCCGCCTACCGCGCCGCCGACGCGTTCGTACTGCCGTCGCGCGGCGAGGGGTTCCCGCTGGCCGTCCAGGAGGCCATGGCCAGCGCGCTGCCCGTGGTGCTTGCCGACGATCCGGCGTACCGCCCCCACCTGGCGCAGGCCGGCCCGGCGGCGATCCTGCTGCCGGCCGAGGGCGAGGCGATAGCGGCCGCGCTGCGCGAGCTGTTCGGCGACCGCGGGAGGCTCGCCGAGGCGGGCGCGCGCGCGGCCGAGCTGGCGCGGACGCAGTTCTCCTGGTCCGCCGCCGCGGACCGGCACGAGGAGCTCTACGCGGAGCTGGCCGAGCGGCGGTCCAGCAGGCCGAGCCGGCCGAGCAGCCGGTCGAGCGGCGCCCGCGCGGGCGTGCCCTGATAGCCGGCCAGCCCCCTGGTCATCGCGGCGCGCAGCTCGCCCGCGCCGGCCGTCCGGCTGCCCTGGACCTCGGCCCGCAGGCGACGGAGCTCCGGCAGCCTGCGCAGGGCGTCGAGCTTTGCCCGCAGCACCACGCCCGCCTGGCCCCTGAGCGCGTAGGAGGCGACCATCGCCACGTTCACGAGCAGGTGCAGCGGCAGGTATGGCCACAGCAGGGCCGGCGGCATGTTCTTCGCCCAGGTCCAGACCAGGTTGCGGTTCGAGTGGTAGACGACGAAGTCGCTCTGCCGGCCCGCGATCGCCGAACCCACGTGCAGGACCCTCGCCTCGGGCACGTAGCGGCAGCGGTGGCCCCGGAGCCTCAGGCGGAAGGCCAGGTCGGTGTCCTCCAGGTAGCAGAAGAACTGCTCATCGAAGCCTCCGGCGGAGAGGAACGCGTCGCGGCGGTAGAGGGCCGCGCCGGCGCTGGCCGAGAACGTCTCGGCGGCGACCGACGGCGTCCGCCGGCCGGACACGCGACGACCGTGCTCGCGCCGCCAGCTCAGGCCGCTCGGGTGGTAGGCGTCGCCGATCCCGTCGATCAGGTCCGGGTCCTGCGCGCTCAGCATGCAGGAGGCGAAGAACGCATGCCCGCCGCCGCTCTCCGCGGCGGCCAGCAGCGCCCTCAGCCAGCTCGGCTCCGGGAAAGCGTCGGGGTTGAGCAGTGCCACCCAGTCGCAGTCCTCCGCCGCATTCACGCCGACGTTGTTCGCCGCGGCGAAGCCGGTGTTGCGGCCGAGGGCGATGAGCTCGACGCTGGGGAAGCGGGTCTCCAGCCCGGCGACCGAGCCGTCCGAGCTGCCGTTGTCGACCACGATCGTGCGGGCCGGCGGCGCCTCCTGCCGCGCCAGCGACTCGAGCGCGCGCGGGAGGTGCTCCCCCGCGTTGAAGCTCACGATGACTACGGCGACGCGGGAGCCGTCAGCCACCGAGTCTGCGGGCCGCCCGGTCGCGCAAACGGAGGAGGCGCGGGTGGCCGAGGATCGGCAGCCGCCGCTCGGCCCGCGCCAGCCCGCCCTTGATCCGGCTGAGCGCCCAGAACAGGGCCGCCGACCCCCGCCCGCGGGGCTGAAGGTCGGCCAGCTCGCGCTTGATGTGCCCCGCCTGGGCCAGGCGCTCCACCTCGGCCGCCTGCACGATGCCCGCGGCGCGGGCCTCGCGGAACTCCGGCATCCAGATGTCGCGCAGCGGGCTGCGGTCGTTCTTCCAGGGCTGGGTGGGGACCACGGTGTAGTGCAGGAGCATCGTCTGACCGGGCTCGAAGTGCTCGAGGTGGTTCCACGCCGGCGGCAGGTCGTCGCCGATCTCGTCCGGGTCGACCACGCAGAGGTCGAACATCAGCTGCTCGTAGCTGTACTCGCCGGCGTCGAGCCCGGCCACGATACGGTCGATGTCCCAGTCGAGCCGCTCGCAGTCGAGCATCATCACGCTCATCTGCCGGCCGGGCTTGAACCAGTCGGAGCCCTCCCACTGCGGAGGCGGCTCGTCCTGGCGGGTGCAGAGCACCTTCTTGTCCCCGAACGGGATCTCCCACAGCTCGGCGAGGTCGGCGAACACCTGCATGTCGGCGTCGAGGTAGAGAGCCCGCCCCCTGTAGCCGGCGAGCCTGGGTATGTGGAAGCGGCTGAACGAGAACCCGGTGCGCGGCCGGTTCCTGCGGTCCCTGGGCTGCGGGGTGGGCAGGTCCAGCATCGGGAAGAAGCGCACCGGGCGGCTGGCGTGCTTTCGGATCGAGTGCTCAAGGACCCTGGCCGCCACGATCTGCGACTCGTCGAGGCCGACGTACACGCGCATCGGCTCGATCAGCGGGTCGTAGTCGATCCCGTAACGGGCGACTACGTCCTCCATCTGGCGGAACTGGCCGTCGAAGCTCGGCCTCGCGTTGGTGAGGTCCTCGAGATCGGCGAACTCCTGGCCGTAGCCGCGCCCGCCGTCGATGCCGATCGAGCGCACCTTGCGCACGCCCATCTCGCCGAGGATCCCGAGGGCGGCCTCGGAGCTGAAGAACAACACCTCGATCACGGGCGAGTCCCCCTCGGGCGGCCAGTACGACGTCGAGGCGTTGTACCAGGCCAGGCGCCCCTGCTCGTCGAGCGAGCGCAGCACCGGCAGGTCGTCGAAGTGCTCCTCGAGGGGCCTGTCGCTTGGCAGGAAGTCGACGTGCGGGCGGCGCGGCATCACCACCCAGCCGGCGTTCTCGAGCAGCCTGTCTCCGACCGCCTCGACCACGTCCAGGTCGATGATGTGCGCCACGTCGACGCGCATCTCGGCGGCCACGTTGTTCAGGCCGAGCAGGTTGTACTCGTCGAGCGGGAACTCGTTACGGCGCGAGAAGCTCGGCCCCTTGCCGAGCAACAGCCACGGCTTGTCGGGAAAGCCGCCGGCCGCGAACCACTCCCGGAGCTCGAGCACTACGCCTGCGCCGTCGAGATCGCCTGCCGCACGGCGAGTACCTTCGCCAGCAGCTCCTCGAGTCCCGCCGGAGTGATCATCGTCGGCCCGTCGCTGGGCGCCTCGTCCGGGTTGTCGTGGACCTCCACGAACAGCGCGTCGATGCCGACGGCCGCCGCGGCGGCGGCGAGATAGGGGACGTACTCGCGCTGGCCCCCGGAGCTGTCGCCCAGCCCACCGGGGAGCTGGGTGCTGTGCGTCGCGTCGAATACCACCGGATAGCCGAGCGCCCGCAGCTGCGGCAGCGACCGGAAGTCGACCACGAGGTTCTGGTAGCCGAACGACGTGCCGCGCTCGGTCAGCAGCACGCCGCCGTCGCCGGCCGCCTCGAGCTTCTCCGCAACGTTGCGCATCTCGGGTGGCGACAGGAACTGGCCCTTCTTGACGTTCACCGGGCGGCCGGTCGCCGCCGCGGCGGTGAGCAGGTCGGTCTGGCGGCATAGGTAGGCCGGGATCTGGAGCAGGTCCGCCACCTCGGCGGCGGGACCCGCCTGCGCCGGCTCGTGCACGTCGGTGGTAACCGCCACTCCGAGCTCCCGCTTGACCCTGGCGAGCGTCTCGAGCCCGCGCTCGAGGCCGGGGCCGCGCGGGGAGCTGCCCGACGAGCGATTGGCCTTGTCGAACGAAGACTTGAAGACAAGGCCCACCCCCGCGTCGTCCGCGATCCGCTTGACCTCGCCGCCGACTCGAAGCATCAGCTCGTCGTCCTCCACCACGCACGGGCCGGCGATCAGGAGCAGCGGGCTGCCGTCCCCGACCGCCAGCCCCGGGCGGATCTCGACCGCCGTCACGGGCGCGAGGGGAGCTCGACGTGCCGGCGCGCGGCCTCGAGGTCCTCGGGCGTGTTCACCTCGAGCGGAGCGGCGGCCACGCGAGCCACCCGGATCGGCATTCCGTGCTCCAGCGCGCGCAGCTGCTCGAGCCGTTCCCTCCGCTCCAGCGGCGTGGGCTCGAGCGACCGGAACCCGAGCAGGCCCTCGCGCGTGAACGCGTAGATCCCGAGGTGGTGCAGCGACGAGTGATCGCTGCCGGCCGGGTGCGGGATGGG
>DATACN010000246.1:0-6187 GCA_036258995.1 Thermoleophilaceae bacterium
TGCCCTCGTCGATGCCGATCAGCACGCTCATGCGGCCACGTGCTCGGCGGTGCGCCGCCACCAGGGTCCGTCCGGCCGGTAGGCGCCCCCCGGCTCGAGCGGGCGCTCCACTCCGAGCCGCACTCCGAGCGAGGCCATGAGCCGGCACACGCGCTCGGAGATGCCGAGCGACGCGGTGAGCCCGGTGGAGCGAATCGCGGCCACGTTGACCAGGCCTTCGCAAACACCGGAGGGCTCGATCAGGTAATTGAATCCACGGCCGGCGGGGCGCAGTCCGGCGTAAGCGCCGACCGGGTCGGCCTCCTCGATGGGCGGCCACATCGCCGCGGCCTTGGGAACGACCTCTTCGGCCGCCTCCGGCCGCACCGACCAGTCGGACTTGTCCTCCTGGTCCACGGCAGTCGGTCCCGCCACCACCTTGCCGTCGAGCGTCGGGAACACGAGCACGCCCTTGGTCCTGCCGGTCGGGAGCGGCAGCAGGATGCGTTCCAAGCGCTCCGCCCCGGGCTGCTCGAACACGACGAACTCGCCCTTGCGTGGATAGATCTCGAACGAGTCGTCGCCGGCGAGCCGGGCCAGCTCGTCGGCGTACAGCCCGGCGCAGTTGACGACCCGGCGGCAGCGCACACTCTCCCCGCCAGGTTCCTCCAGCACGAAGGCGTCGTGCTCGCGGCGGACCGACGTGACCCGGAAGCCGGCCCGCACACCGGCCCCGAGGCGCTCGGCCGCACCCGCCAGTGCCAGCGTGTAGGCGACGGGATCGGTCACCGCCTCGCCGGGCACCTCGAGCGCGCCGTCGCGTCGCAGCGACACCGAAACGCCGTTGCCGCGAGCGTTCTCGGCAAGCGCGGCCACCGCCGGGCGGTCCTCTTCCCGCGGCGGACGCAGCAGTGCGCCGCAGCGCAGCACCGGTATGCGGAGCGTGTCGAGCAGCTCGTCACGCAGCTCCGCCGAGCGGAGGATCAGCTCCGTTTCGAGCTCGGCCGGGGCCGAGTCGAAGCCGGTGTGCAGGATCCCGGAGTTCGTGCCGCTCGCCGCAAGGCCGGGCTGCGGCTCCGCCTCGAGCAACAAGACCGAGACCGAGCGACGGGCGAACGCGAGAGCTACGGCGGAGCCCACGACGCCCGCACCGACCACGGCGACCTCGGCGTCAGGCACCGCGAAGTTGACAAGCGTCGGTCGGCCAAATTATGGTCACACCAGCGATAGGTCGGACCACCACACCATTTTACGGGGAGGATGCACGGAATGACCACGCCCGAGACCGGTGCAGGCAGGCCCGAGGCCGGCGCGCAGGCCGGGGCCGACGAGCAACGGCTCGCAGAGCTCGGCTACAAGCAGGAGCTCTCGCGCGCTTGGAGCGGCTTCACCAACTTTGCGATCTCCTTCACGATCATCTCGGTCCTCGCCGGGACCTTCACGACGTTCGCGTTCGGATGGCAGAACGGCGGACCGATCGCGGCGTCCATCGGGTGGCCGGTCCTCTGCTTCTTCGTGCTGATGGTGGCCTTCTCGATGGCAGAGCTCACGTCGCGCTACCCGACGGCGGGCGGCCCATACTGGTGGGCCCACGACCTCGGCGGCAAGGGCTGGAGCTGGATGACCGGCTGGTTCAACATCGTCGGGCTCGTCGGCATCGTCGCCTCCGTGGGCTACGGCGCGGCCTTCTTCCTCTTCAACGTCCTCAACCTGTACGGGCTGAACGTGCTGGGCGTGAACTTCGGGGACGACGTGCACATCCTCGGCGAGACCTTCCTGCTCTTCCTGATCATCCTCGCCGTGGTCACCGCCCTGAACGTGCTCGCGGACCGCGCGCTCGCGATGCTCAACAACATCTCGGTCGGGTGGCACGTGCTTGGTGTGGCCGTGGTCATCGCGCTGCTGGTGTTCGTGCCGGACGACCACCAGAGCGCCAGCTTCGTCTTCGGCGAACGCATCAACAACAACGGCGCCTTCGACGGGTCTACCAGTGGGCTGGGCTTCTGGCTGCTGGTGCTGCCGGTCGGCTTCCTGCTCGCGATGTACACGCAGACCGGTTACGACGCCTCCGCCCACACCGCGGAGGAGACCCGCGACGCCGCCATGGCCGCCGCGAAGGGCATCTGGCGGGCGGTCTTCTGGTCGGCGCTGATCGGCTGGTTCGTGCTGCTCGCGTTCCTGTTCGCGGCCACCGACGTCGACGCCGTGAACGAGGCGGCCGGCTTCGTCGGCGCGATCTTCACGAGCGCGATGGACTCCTGGGCAGCCAAGGCGGTCCTGATCATCGCCACGATCGGCCAGCTGTTCTGCGTGACCGCCGGGCTCACGAGCGCGTCGCGCACGTGGTACGCGTTCTCGCGCGACCGGGGAATGCCCGGCTGGACCGTCTTCCGGCGGATCAACCGCGACAAGGTGCCGTTCAACGCCGTGATCGCGGTTTCGGTCGCGGCGCTGGTCATCTCTATCCCGGCGCTGTTCGGTGAGAACGACATCCCATTCGCGTTCTTCGCGCTGACCGGCATCTGCACGGTGGGCCTGTACCTGGCCTACATCATCCCCGTGTACCTGCGCTTCCGCGCGGGCGACAGCTTCCAGACCGGGCCGTGGAACCTGGGGCGCAGGTACAAGCTCGTCAACCTGCTGGCGATCGCCTTCGTGGTCCTGGTCGTCTACAGCCTCAACCTCCCATACACGCCGGCGGGGCTGCCGTGGAACGAAGACTTCGACGCCACGGTCGTGAACTACACGCCCTTCGCGATCGTGCTGCCGCTGATCTTCGGGGTCTGGTACCTGATCTCGGCGAAGAACAAGTACCAGGGGCCCGTGCGCACGCTCGTCGAGGACGAGGTGACGCGCGATGTCTGATCGGCCGTACCACTAGCCTCGATCGCGTGACTCTCGAGGAGCTCCAGAAGGCCTTCGACGGCGGCACCGTCGACACGGTGCTGCTCACGATGGCCGACATGGAGGGCCGGCTCCAGGGCAAGCGGCTGACGGCGGCGCATTTCCTCGAGGAGGTCGTCGAGCACGACGCGGAGGGCTGCAACTACCTGCTCGCCGTCGACGTCGACATGGACACGGTCTCGGGCTACGCCATGTCGGGATGGGACAAGGGGTATGGGGACTTCGTCTTCAAGCCGGACCTGGAGACGCTGCGGCCGATCCCCTGGCACGAGGGCACGGTCCAGCTCATGGCCGACCTCGCGTGGGAGAACGGCAGCGAGGTCGTGGCCTCGCCGCGCCAGATCCTGCGGCGCCAGCTCGCCCGCCTTTCTGAGCGCGGCTGGACGGCGGCCGCCGGGACCGAGCTCGAGTTCATGGTCTTCAACGACACATACGAGGAGGCCTGGCGCCGCGGCTACCGCGACCTCGACCCGGCCAATCTCTACAACGTCGACTACTCGATGCTCGGCACCGCCAGGGTCGAGCCGCTGATCCGCCGTCTCCGCAACTCGATGATGGCCGCGGGCATGCGGGTGGAGAACTCGAAGGGCGAGTGCAACTTCGGCCAGCACGAGATCAACTTCCGCTACGGGCCGGCGCTGAAGACCGCAGACGACCACGTCGTCTACAAGAACGGTGCCAAGGAGATCGCCGCCCAGGAGGGCAAGTCGATCACCTTCATGGCCAAGTTCAACGAGCTCGAGGGCAACTCGTGTCACATCCACTGCTCGCTGGCGCAAGAGGACGGCGGCGGCAACCTCTTCGCCGGCGACCAGCAGCTCTTCGACCGATTCGTGGCCGGCCAGCTCGCCTGCCTGCGCGAGCTGACGCTGTTCTTCGCGCCGCACGTCAACTCCTACAAGCGCTTCGTCGAGGGTTCCTTCGCTCCCACGGCGGTGGCCTGGGGGCACGACAACCGCACCTGTTCCATGCGCGTCGTAGGGCATGGCGAGGGGATGCGCGTCGAGAACCGCCTTCCGGCCGCCGACGTCAACCCCTACCTGGCGCTGGCGGCGATGATCGCCGCCGGGCTGCACGGCATCGACAACGAGCTCGAGCTGGAGCCCGCCTTCGAGGGCAACGCCTACGAGGCCGACAAGCCGCACGTGCCCAGGACCATGTACGAGGCGCGTGACCTGTTCGAGGGCTCGACCGTGGCACGCGAGGCCTTCGGCGACGAAGTCGTGGAGCACTACCTGAACCGCGCCCGGATCGAGCTCGATGCCTATGAGGCGGCCGTCACAGACTGGGAGAAGCACCGCGGATTCGAGCGGTTATGAGCGCGCCGTTCCTCGGCGTGTGCGCGTCCATGGAGGTGGCGCGCTGGAGGATGTGGGAGACGATGGCGGACCTGCTGCCGCGTGTGTACTCGCTCGCGATCCAGCGGGCGGGCGGGACCGCGCTGCTGCTTCCCCCCGACGACGCCGTCGCGCAAGCGCCCGACGAGCTGCTGGAGCGGCTCGACGGGCTGGTGCTGGCGGGCGGCTCCGACGTCGACCCGGCGGCGTACGGCGCCACGTCCCACCCGCGCACCGGACCGACCCGGCCGGAGCGTGACCGCTTCGAGCTCGCGCTGACCCACCGGGCGCTCGAGCGCGACATGCCTGTGCTCGGGATCTGCCGCGGGATGGAGCTGCTGAACGTGGCCCTCGGCGGCACGCTGATCCAGCACCTGCCCGACGTCACCGGCGACGAGCGGCACCTCCACACCCCCGGCGCGTTCTCGGACCACGAGGTCCGGCTCGAGCCCGGATCGCTGGCCGCCCGCGCCGTCGGCGCCGAGCGGACCTCTGTCAAGTCGCACCACCATCAGGCGCCCGGCGAGCTCGGCGAGGGCCTCGTCGCGAGCGGCTGGTCGGAGCCCGACCGCCTGGTGGAGGCGATCGAGGTGCCCGAGCGGCGGTTCGCGCTGGGCGTGCTGTGGCATCCGGAGGAGGACGAGCGCAGCCGGGTGATCGGCACGTTCGTGGAGGCTGCGCGCGCGAAGGTCGCGGCGGCGTGATCCGGGTCGTCGAGCCCGCGACCGCGGAGGTCATGGCGGAGGTCCCCCAGGCCGGGGCCGAGGAGACCGACGCCGCGGTGGCCCGGGCGAAGGAGGCCTTACCGGCCTGGCGAGCGGTCGAGCCGGCCGACAGGGCTCGCCATCTGCACCGCCTCGCAAACACCTTGGAGGAGCGCATCGAGGAGCTCGCGACGCTCGAGGCGCGCAATGCCGGCAAGCCGATCTCCGACGCGCGCGGCGAGATGGGCATGGTGGTCGACACCTTCCGCTACTACGCCGCCGGGCCTGAGCGGCTGACCGGCAAGACCATCCCGGTCTCCGGCGGCGTCGACATGACCTTTCGCGAGCCCCTCGGTGTCGTGGGTCTGATCACACCCTGGAACTTCCCGCTCACGATCGCCTCGTGGAAGGTCGCGCCGGCCCTGGCCGCGGGCAACACCGTGGTGCTCAAGCCGGCCGAGCTGACCCCTTTGACCGCGCTCGAGCTGGAGAGGATCTCCCCCGAGGCCGGACTGCCGGAAGGCGTGCTCAACGTGGTCGCGGGCCCGGGGAGCGTCTGCGGGCAGCGCCTGGTCGAGCACCCCGACGTGGCGAAGATCGCCTTCACCGGCTCGACCGAGGTGGGGCGCAAGATCGCGGAGGCCGCCGCGGCAACGATCAAGCGGGTCACGCTCGAGCTCGGCGGCAAGTCGGCCAACGTGGTGTTCGCCGATGCCGACCTCGAGCGGGCCGCCGAGTCCGCGCCGATGGCGGTATTCGGCAATGCGGGGCAGGACTGCTGCGCGCGCTCGCGCATCCTCGTGGAGCGCTCGGCCCTCGACCGCTTCATGGAGGCCCTCGAGCCGGCGGTGGAGTCGCTGGCGGTGGGCGACCCGCTCGACGAGAAGACCCAGATGGGCCCGCTGATCTCCGATGACCAGCGCGAGACCGTCTCCTCGTACGTGAACGGCGACGCCCCGGTGGCGATCAGGGGCTCCGCGCCCGACGGCAGCGGCTTCTGGTTCCCGCCGACAGTGCTGTGCCCGGTCTCGAACGACGACCGCGCGGCGCGAGAGGAGATCTTCGGGCCGGTCGCCTGCGTGATCCCGTTCCGCGACGAGGAGGAGGCCGTGCGTCTGGCCAACGACACGATCTACGGCCTGTCGGGGTCGGTCTGGACCAGGGACGGCGCCCGCGCCTTGCGCATGGCGTGGCCACGCGCACCGAGGTGTTCGAGTTGATCGACAGCACGCCGGTCTCGATCGCCCGCGCCATGCGCAAGGC
>DATACN010000247.1:0-1728 GCA_036258995.1 Thermoleophilaceae bacterium
CGGTTCTCGCCGCCGTGGGACTCCCTTGATGCGACCTCGGCCGAGAGCACGGCTTCCAAGAAGCGCTCGTGCGACCACTCCTCCTCGCGCGCTCTGTCGGCGAGCTTCGGAGCGGCCCTGGCCGCCGCCGGCGCCTTCAGGGTCCGAAACAGGTGGGTGAGCTCGGAGGTCTTGCTCATGCCGGGATCAGGGCGTCGTAGCGGGCCAGGGGCCGGACCTCGACCTCGGGCTCTCGCCGGCGTCGCTTGCGCTCACCGCGCAGCTCCTCGAGCGCGGCCTGGTGGGCGGGATCGGTGAAGGTGAGCCCGCCGGCGAAGACCCGGCGGTGGCGAGCGGCGAGCTCGCCGCTGTCGAGGGCGACGGCGATGACCTCGGCTTGGGAGGCGCGGACCTCGACCCTCCGGCCGACCAAGCGCGGATCGAGCGAGTAGTCGTTGCGGTCGAAGCGCAGGTAGGGCTGGGACGGGACCCGCAGGACCCAGCGCCGGTCGGTTGAGGGCATCGCCTCGGGCAGGGGCCGCATTCGCTCGTGCTCTGAGGCGAGGCGCTCGCAGACGATCGCCCGCGTGCTGCGGTGCTTGCGCTCGTTGATCCGATCGCACCAGCGGTCGAGCTGGTCTTGGAAGTCGGCCGGGTTGGCGAAGCACCGGCCGGCCTCGAAGTTGCCGTGAACGAAGCGGTGGTCGCGCTCGAGGGCCCCCTTGGCCTGGCAGTCGCCGGCGTCGAGGACGATCCAGCCCAGCGCGAGCTTGCCGCAGAAGGCGAGGAACGGCTCGGTCGGCTGACCGCGCGGCGCGATCGCACCCTCGCGGTCCCAAACGAGCTTTGCCGGCAGCGCACCGAGCCTCTCAAGGCAGCGGCTCATGCCCCAGGCAATGTCGGGAAACTCCTTCGAGAAGACCAGGGCGCCGGCAAAGGCGCGCGAGTAGGGCAGCTTGCAGGTGACGAGATAGCCCTTGCGCAGCTGATCCCAGCCGACCGGGATCTCGCGCCGGGGCTCGGTGAGGTCGAACTGGGCCAGCTCGCCGGGTCGGTAGACGGTGCGCTGGTGGGTGCGCGGCGGTGGCAGGTAGCGGGGGCGGAGCTCGCGCAAGAGATCGTCGAGGATCGTCTTGCCGCCGCAGTAGCCGAGCTCTTCGATCTCCTCGCGGATGCGGACGCCCGAGAGCGTCGGCTCCTGGTCGAGCAGTCGCTCGATCTCACCAACGAAGGGACCGAGCTTCGAGGGGCGCTTCGGCCGCGGCCCGTAGCTCGGCGGCTCGTCTGCGGCGAGCGCGCGACGGATCGTGTCGCGGTGGATCCCGGTCAGGCGGTGAATCTCCCGCTGCGATCGCCGCTCGACCTTCGCCATCCGCCTGATCTCCGCCCACTGCTCCACGTCAAGCAACTGCCTTCTCCCGGTCTCGACCTCTTGGTCGAGCCAGGGTCAGAGCCCGGCCGGATGGCTCCGGCCCTGCGCCGAGTGGACCAGTCTTAGACCGGCGCAGGTGGCCCAGTATTCAGGCGGCGCCTACAACGGCTGCTGTCTCCATGTCGTCTTGCAACCAGTGGCAGCGCGCCAAGACGACGGCTCTGTCAGGGACCGAGACGGCGTAGGTGTCCCAGATGCGCGCCACCTGATCGCGCGTGGCAGAAGTGCCGTTCTGGGCGTAGGCCTCGGGATTGGCTGCGGAGCCGCACAGCCCGCTCAGCTGACAGGTCCCCGAGCCGGCCGGCGTCGTCTCGATC
>DATACN010000248.1:0-2080 GCA_036258995.1 Thermoleophilaceae bacterium
GGTGAGCATGCGGTAGAGGTCACCGGCGAACAGCCCGGCCTCCTCCCCGCCGGTCCCCGCCCGGACCTCGACGATCACGTTCTTGTCGTCATTCGGATCGGGCTCCACCATGGCCAGGCGGATCTCCTCCTCGAGCTCCCCGAGCCGCCGCTCGGAGCTCTGGAGCAGCTCGCGCAGCTCGGGGTCGTCGCCGTCCTCGGCCAGCAGCTCGCGCGCGCCGGCGGCGTCGTCGGTCAAGCGCCGCCACTCCTGCGCAAGCTGGTTGGCGGGCTCGAGCGCACGGTATGCGCGGCCGACCTCGGCGTAACGCGCCTGATCGCCGATCACGGCAGGGTCCGACATCTGCTCCGACAGCTCGGCGAAGCGCGCCTCTATCTGTTTGACGAGCTTCTCGATCACGCCGACAAGGGTAGGACCCTCGCCAGCGGGTGAGGCTCAGCGCGCGAGCCGCCTCGCGTGAAGCCTGCCCAGGCTGCGCTTGCCCCACTCAGCCCGGTGGGCGAAGTCGAGCAGGCGGTGGAAGTAGCCCTCGACCGGCGTGACCTTGATCCCTGCCGGCTCGAGCCGCTTGCGCGCGCGGGTGTCGTCGTAGCGGACGCGCATCGAGAAGTAGGGGAAGAAGACCTCGATGCGGCGGAAGCGCTCGCGCGCCCGGCCCGCCAGCCGGCGGAGCATCAGCGGATAGACGACGCGGCGGTAGACCGGCGGCGGAAAGGTCGGCGGCGGCTCGCGCTCGAAGTGGCGCGACGCGAGCTCGGCAAGGCGGCCCACGGTGGTGGCCCTCCGCCCGGCCACCAGGTGATAGGTCCCGTCGGGCCCGTTCGCCGACAGCTCGTACGCCGCGTCGGCCACGTAGTCGACCGGCACCACGTCGACCGGTGCGTTGGCGCGCGCGGGCAGGGCCGGCACGACACCGCGTGCGAACGCCTTGAGCGGCCCGTACAGGACGTTGAACGACGAGGTCCAGCCGCTCGGCCGCTCGCCCACCACGATGCTCGGCCTCAGGACCTGGACCGGCAGCAGGTGGCTGCGACCCTGCACGAGCTGCTCGGCCTCGAACTTCGACCGCTCGTAGGCGTTGCGGAACTCCTGGCCCTCGGCGAGCTGGTCCTCGCGGAAGACGCCCGGATAGGTGCCCGCGACATAGGCCGTCGATACGTACGTGAAGCGCTCCAGCCGCCGGCAGCGCTCGGCGAAGTCGAGCATGTTGCGCGTGCCCTCGACGTTGATCCGCCGCGACTCCTCGAGCCCCAGCGTGAACGAGACCGAAGCCGCCGAGTGGACCACGATGCCGACTTCGCGCGAAAGCTCGTCGAGCTTGTCCTCGGTCAGCCCGAGCCCCGGCTGCTCGACGTCGCCGGCGAGGGCGATGAGCTGGCCGTCGACGCCGGCGCCCTCGTCCCCGAAGGCCGACGCCAATCCCGGCCGCAGCCGCTCGCGCGCGGCATCGTCGCTGTCCGCGCGCACGATCGCGTACACGCGCCGGTCCGAGTTCTCGAGCCAGCGGGTCAGGATCTCCATGCCCACGAATCCCGTTGCGCCTGTGAGGAGCAGGGCCACGAACTTCGAGGGTTCCGGGCTCCCGGCATCCAAAACGTGGCTGGACACATGTATCCCGCTAGCTGCAACCCTTGTCGCATGGAGCTCGCGATCGCCTTCGCCCTGGGGCTCAGACACGCGTCCGATCCCGACCACCTCGTGGCGGTCACCTCCCTCGTCGCGGCCGAGGACGGCGACACCCGCACGGCGGCGCGGCTGGGCGCCTGGTGGGGAGCCGGTCACGCCGCGGCGCTGCTGGCTATCGGCCTGCCGCTCATCGCCTTCAAGTCGCACCTTCCGGCCTGGCTGGAGGCCGGAGCGGAGAAGGCGGTGGGGATCGTGATCGTGCTGCTCGCCGCGCGGGTCGTCCTCAACTGGGCTCGCGGAGACGACGGCCTCTGGCATGAGGCCTTTCCGCTGCGAAGTCCCGTGCAGGCCATCGGCATCGGAATGCTCCACGGCCTGGCCGGGACGGGCGCCGTCGTGGTGCTGCTGATCGCGGCCGTGCCGGGACAGCTCGAAGCGGCGCTCGCGCTGGCCG
>DATACN010000249.1:0-15551 GCA_036258995.1 Thermoleophilaceae bacterium
GCTGGTGCTTGACCGGCGAGGCCGGGGCCTTCCTCGACCCGTTCTACTCGCCGGGCTCGGACTTCATCGCGCTCGGCAACACCTACATCACCGACGCGGTCAAGCGCGACCTCGACGGCGAGGACGTGAGCGACCGCATCGAGAGGTACAACGAGCAGTACCTGGGCCACTTCGAGAACAGCCTGCGCTACTACCAGGACCAGTACCACCTCTTCGGCGACGCCCAGGTGATGTGCGTGAAGCTGTTGTGGGACTACGCCTATTACTGGTCCTTCCCGGCGCTGTGGTTTTTCCACGGCAAGTGGCTCGACCTCGACTTCATGGACTCGGTCGCCGACCAGTACGCGCGCGCGCGCGAGCTCAACGCCCGGATGCAGCTCCTGTTCAGGGAGTGGCACCAGCTCGACGGCCGCGAGCAGACCGATGCCTTCGTGACCCTCTTCCCGTGGCTCGCCCAGGTGAGCGACGAGCTGGATGACGGCCTCGACGACGAGGCCCTGAAGGCCAAGGCCGACCGCGACCTGGAGGCGTGCGAGGCGTTCGTGATCACCACGTTCGAGAAGGCCGGGCGGCTGCTCGAGGACAAGCAGCTCGACAAGAAGACGCCGGTGAACCCCTACAAGGTCAGCCTCGACCCGGCTCGCTGGGAGGAGGAGGGGCTGGTAAGCGAGGATGGCAAGTCACCGCGGGAGGCGCGCAAGCTCGTCAAGGGCCTCCAGTTCGCCTGGCTGGACGAGTTCGGAGGCTGAAGGGTGCGGGTCCTCGTCGTGGGAGGCGGGATCGGCGGGCTGAGCGCGATCATCGCGCTGAGGGCCTCCGGGCTGGACGCCGTCGCCTTCGAGCAGCGGGCAGATGTCTCGAAGACGATGGTCGGCGGCGGTTTTCACCTGTGGCCGAACTCGATGCGCGTGCTCGAGGAGCTGGGTCTCGGCGATCGCGCCAGGGCCGCCGGCCACGAGATCCGCCAAACGGAGTTCCACAACTCTCGCGGCAAGACGCTCGCGACCTGGGCGGTCGACGAGCTGGCTCGCGAGTTCGGGGGCGGGAACGTCGGCATCGCCCGCTCCGACCTGCAGCGGATGCTGTTCGAGGCCGCGGACGACGACGCCGTGATCGCCGGAGCCAGGCTGGTGAGCTACGAGGAGGACGAGGCCGGAGTGGTCGCGCGCTTCGAGGACGGCCGGGAGGAGCGGGGGGACGTGCTGGTCGGCGCCGACGGCTCCCGCTCGGTGGTTCGGCGCCTCGTGCTGGATGACGGAGGCCCCGACTACGCCGGCTATGTGCAGTGGCAGACGGTCGTCGAAGACCGTGAGGGGCTCCTGCCGGAAGGTCACGAGCGCATCACCTTCGGTCCGGGCACGCGCACCGTGATGCACGCGGTCGGCAATGGGCGGGTCTTCTGGGCCTGCGTCCTCTACGCGCCGGAGTCGGAAGCGGGCCCGTCACCCGGGCGCAAGCAGCGCCTGCTCGAGATCTTCGGGGATTGGCCCGCCCCCATCGGCACCGCGATCGAGCGCACCCCGGAGGAGCAGATCGACGGACTGCCGGTCTACGAGCGGCGCCCGCAGAAGAAATGGGGGGCGGGCCGGGTCACGCTGCTCGGGGACGCCGCCCATGCGATGACCACCAACACGAGCCAGGGCGGCAACATGGCCATCGAGGACGGCCTGGCGCTCGCCCGGCGTCTCAAGGCCGGCGCCGAGGATCCGCAAGCGGCCTTGCGCGAGTACGAGCGCGTGCGCTACGCGCGTACGACGCCACTCGTCAAGCAATCCCACTTCTTCGCCTGGCTGGGCGCGTGGGACGGTGTGGTGCGCCCGCGCATTCGCGACCGAATGATGGCGTTCGTCGTCCCGCGCAAGGGGCTGAAGGACCTGCGCGCCGCCGTTGCGGCGCAGGTGTGACGCGCGCGCTGGTGATCGGAGGGGGGATCGGAGGACTTACGACCGCGCGAGCACTGGCTCAGCAGGGGATCGAAGCGCACGTGTTCGAGAGGGCGCCGGCCCTTGAGAAGATTCAGGTCGGCGGCGCGATCCACGTTTGGCACAACGGCATGCGAGGTCTCCAGAGGCTGGGGCTGGCCGCGGACGTGCAGAGGCTGGGTGGTCGTGCCGCGGCCGTCGAGACGGCCGAGATGCGCAACTGGAAGGGCCGGGTGATCGCCAGGTGGTCCGCGCTGGAGACCGAGCAGGAGGTGGGGGCACCGACCGTGGGCGTCAAGCGCCCCGAGCTGCACGAGGTGCTCGCGCGCGGACTCGCCGAGGGCGTCCTACGGCTCGGGCGCGAGTGCACGGGCTTCGAGCAGGGCGCCGAAGGGGTCAAGGCGTGCTTCTCCGACGGCTCCGAGGAGAGCGGCGACGTGCTGATCGGCGCGGACGGCCTGCTATCCGTGGTCAGGCGCGGAGTGCTCGGCGAGGAGAAGCTGCGCTTCGCCCGCTACGCGTCGTGGCAGTCCGTTGCCGAGCACCGCAACGAGCTGACGCCGGAGGGGCTGTTCTGCGTCATCTGGGGACCGGGCGCCCGGTTCCTCTTCTACAGGCTCGACTCGGAGCGGCTCTACTGGGAGGGCATCTTCGCCACCGAACCCGGCGGCCGGGACCCGGAGGGAGGCCGAAAGCGGGCGGTGCTGGGCCGGTTCGGGAGCTGGGCTGCGCCGGTCCCCTCCATCATCGAGGCGACCAGGCAGGAGGACATCGGGCGCTCGGACGTCTACGACCGCCCGCCGACGAAGAAGTGGGGCGAAGGCCGCGTTACGCTGCTCGGCGATGCGGCGCACCCGATGACCAACGCGGCCGGCCAGGGAGCCAACCAGGCGATCGAGGACGCCGTCGTGCTGGGCGACCGGCTCGGCAGGGCAACCGACCTCGAGTCGGGCCTGCGTGAGTACGAGCGCGAGCGAATCGCCCGATCGGGGAAGATCGTCGCGCTTGCCTCGGGGCTGACGGCCCTCAGCCGCTGGGGCAACCCGGTTGCGGTCCGTCTACGCGACCCCCTGATCGCCTTGATGATGGCGACCATCGCGAAGCGCAAGAGGCGTCAGGACATGGCCTACAAGTTCTGATGCCCCCCGTGGTCCTGGAGGTCGTCGCCGGTCCCGCGGCGGGGTCCCGGCTCGAGGTCGAGTCGGAGCTCCTGATCGGGCGCCATGCGGACGGGCCTGGAGGCCTGGGCGGCGACGCAGAGCTGTCTCGCCGCCACGCACGGGTCTTCGTGGACTCCGGCAGGCTGATGGTGGAGGACCTCGGCTCGACCAACGGAACGCAGGTCAACGGAGTCGAGATCGGCAATCCGACCGGCATCGGGGATGGGGACGTCGTGGCGGTCGGGGGAAGCAGCCTGCGGGTGGCCGAGGCGCCGGTCCCGGAGCTCGACGTCGGCGGCACCTACAGCGTCCCGGACGACCTGCTCAGCTTCATCGCCAGCAGGGCGCCGGTGACCAAGGGGATGGTGATGCGCGCCGCGGCGCTGGTCCTCCTGGTGGTGCTCGCGGTCAACTTCGCCGTGCGCCAGATCTTCATCTCCGCCTTCGACACGCGCTCGGACGTCGGCACCCTCAAGCCGTTCGTGCTCGTGATGGTGAGCCTGGCGCCGGTGATCGGCAGCTCGATCGGCTTCTACGAGAACTTCGGCCGGCCGGCCAGCCATTCGCCGCTGCGCTACATGATCCCCGGGTTCGTGATCACGTGCGTCATGTGCACGATCGAGCTCATCGTCCTGCCCGACGACGCCACCGCCGCCGAGCATGTCGCGACCGTGCTGATCGCGCTGGTTGCACCGGCGATCCTGACGCCCACCCTTCTCGGGCTGAGGGTGAAGGCGGCCGCGGCCGCCGAGGAGCGGCTGGTGGGTCGGGCGAGCCGCTAGTCGGTCGGCCTGCGATAGCGGCCGCCGTGGAACAGCAGTGGCTCGACCTCGGTGTCGTACCCGAGCGCGGCGACCTCGCCGATGAAGATCAGGTGATCGCCGGCCTCGTGGGTGGCCACGAGCCGGCAGTCCACGAACGCGGCGACGTCGTCGATGATCGGGGAGCCCGTGGCCACCTCGCGGTGGGGGATCTCGCCGAAGGCATCTCTGCCGCGCGGCCGGTCCTTCGAGGCGAAGTAGTTGGAAATCGGCTCCTGCTTGACGCTCAGGATGTTCACCGCGAAGCACGCGTTGTCAGGGATGTGCTGGGCGCCCTCGGCGTCGACCTTCACGCAGATGAGCACCAGAGGCGGATCGAGCGACACCGACGAGAACGCCGTGGCGGTCATGCCGTAGTCCTGGCCCGTCCCGCGGGTGGTGATCACCGTTACGCCGGTTGCGAACGCGCCCAGCGTCTTGCGGAAGTCCGAGGCGGAGAACCCCACCTCGGTGGAGGCAACCCCCTCCATCAGGCAGTGCCTGCGCCCAGGCGCTCGCGCACGATGCGGTCGAAGTCTCCGGTCGCGCCCAGCGACTGCGCGACCATCGCCCGGAACTCGTCGCGCTCCATCAGCATCAGGTCGGCCTTGCTGGTCGCCGTGATCGTGTGAGTGCGCGGCGAGTCCGTGAGAATGGCCACCTCCCCGATGAAGTCGCCCGCGCCGTAGTCGGCCACGTGCTCCTGGGATCCGTTCTCACCTTCCCGGGTCACCTCCACGGTGCCCTCGACGACGATCACGAACTTGTCCGCGGGGGCCCCCTGGCGTGCCACGACGGTGCCGCTCTCGACGCTGTGCCGCTGGAGGATCCCGGACACGAGGCCCACGTCGGTGGCGGGCAGGTCGCTCAGCACGTTGTAGACGTGCTGCACCTCGTAAGCGGCGCCGGCCAGCAGCTGGGTCTCGCCGCGGCCGCCGCCGTAGGCTTCGTTCACGAGCTTCACGTCGCTCGGGACGATGCGGAAGAACGACACGTTCATGGTGGACGCTCCCAGGGCCGTCGGGAACTTCTCACCGAACATGCCGACCACGCGGCCGAGCTCGTCGGGATCGAGGATCACGCGCGCCTGACCCGTGCCCTGGAGCCCGGCGTCCTCGCGCGAGATCGTGAACGAAACGAGCGGGTTCTGCTCGATCTGCTTCGCGGCCCAGGCCTGGGAGCGCGTCCAGACGTACACCTTCAGCCCGTCGTTGACGTACCTCAACGTGGTGGCGCGCGGCACGCCCGTCGGTGACGCAGTGGCCAGGGTAAGCGTCGTGTTCTCCTTCAGGAAGTCCAGGACCCGCACGGGCACTTCGACGCCGGCGGCATGTTCGTTCATCGCCTTATGTTCCTCGATTCGCGCGATCCGCGTCAATCGCGGCGGCGCTTGCAGGGCGCGGTGAGCTTATGAGAGAGTCGGGCGGCACCGTGACCGTGGCCCGTCGATGCCGCTGACATCTCTCGAGATCACCGCCGGGCCGGCCGCGGGGTCGAGCATCTCCGTCGGCTCGGAGCCGCTCGTGATCGGGCGCAGGGCCGACGGCGAGGGAAGGCTGGGCGACGATTCCGAGCTCTCCCGCGAGCACGCCAGGCTGACCGAGTCCGGGGGGCGGCTCCTGATCGAGGACCTCGGATCGCGCAACGGGACGTTCGTGAACGGCAGGCAGATCAGCCAGCCGACGGAGCTGTCCGACGGCGACACGGTGAGCTTGGGCGCGACGACCTTCACGGTCAAGCGTTCCCTGCCCGTGCGGCGTCCCCGGATCAGGGTCCTCGCCGGCGCGGCCAAGGGCGCGGAGTTCGAGCTCGCTCCGGGCGGGCTCCTGATCGGCCGCGAGGCCGAGGGCGAGGGGCGGCTCGAGGGAGACCGGGAGTTGTCGAGGCGGCATGCTCGTATCTACGAGGAGGGGGGCAGGGTCCTCGTCCAGGACCTCGGTTCCACCAACGGCACCTTCGTCAACAACCGCCGTATCGGCGGCCCGACCGCGCTCGAGCCGCGCGACTCGATCGAGGTCGGGACAACCACGCTCACCGTCGACGGACTCGAGCCCAGCGCCGACGACGAGTCCATGGCCCCCGGCCTGGAGGTGACGGCGGCGCGCCCGGTTGCGGGGCCACAGGTCACTGCGCCGCGGCACGTACCCGAGGCCCCCGTCGGCGAGCCGGGCGGCGCCGACCTGTGGCTGCGGGTCGTGGCCGGCCGCGCCACGGGGACCAGCATCCCGCTGACGGCCGAGGGATTCACCTTCGGGCGCGCGCAGGCGGGCCCCGGCGCCCTCGGCGGCGACCCGGAGCTGTCGCGCGATCACGCCCGCCTGTCGCGCTCCAACGGGAACCTGCTGCTGGAGGACCTCGGCTCGACCAACGGCACCTTCGTGAACGGGCGGCGCATCTCCGGCGCCACCGAGGTCGAGCCGGGCGACGCGATCTGGGCGGGAAGCACGACGCTGCTGATCGCCTCGCCCGAGCAGCCGGAACCGGATGTCCTGCCGGCGGAGCCCCCGACCCCGTCGCCCGAGACCGGGTTCCTGGCCCGCTTCGCGGCGTTCTCGGACCGCAATCCCAAGCGCGTGCTGGGAGCCGTTGCGATCTTCTTCGTGGTCGCAGTCGTGGTCGGTGCACCAGTCGCGGGCCTCTTCGCGGCGGAGGACCCGTTCACCGACCCGGGCGCGGAGAGCGTCGAGGTGAGCGAGCGGATCGCGGAGGCGACCGGCGAGGAGCCCGACCCGCAGGTGCTGGCCCTGGTCACCAGCAGCCGCACCGTGGACAGCCCGGCGGTGCGCAGGCGCGTGCGCGAGGTCGGGCGCACGCTGCGCGAGAACGACCAGGTCTCGCGGGTCGTGACCTTCTACAGCTCCGGGAACGAGGCGCTGGTCTCGCGGGACCGGCGGCAGACCTACGCGGCGGCGTTCTTCAAAGCGGGCGAAGAGGCCGATCTCGAAGAGGCCGCGCTCGATCTCGTCGAGGAGTTCGAGGGCCAGGAGGACGTGAAGGTGGGCGGCAGCGCCGTGTCCGGGGCGCAGATCGGCGAGCAGGCGGGCGAGGACATCGGCAAGGCCGAAGGGATGGCTTTTCCGATCCTGTTCGCGCTCTCGATCTTCGTGTTCAGGGGGTTGGTTGCGGCCCTGATGCCCATGTTCGTGGGCGCGCTCACGGTCTTCACCACCTTCTTCGTCCTCCGGTTCATCAACGAGATAGTGCCGATGTCCGAGTTCGCGCTGAACATCGTGATCGCCCTGGGCCTGGGACTCTCGATCGACTACAGCCTCTTCGTCGTCTCCCGTTACAGAGAGGAGCTTGCGAAGGTCGGGCAGGGCCGGGGCGAATCGGGCGCCTATGGCGCGATCGCGCGCGAAGAGGGGCGGGGAGAGTTCGCCGGCAGCGAGCAGGAGGCGCTGACGCGGGCGATCTTCACCGCCGGCCGCACCGTCCTCTACAGCGCGGTCACGGTCGCGATCGCGCTTGCCACGCTGTGCGTGTTCCCGCAGCCCTTCCTCTACTCCATGGGCATCGGGGGCGCGGTCTGCGCGCTCGTGGCGGTGACCGTCTCGCTCGTGGCGCTGCCCGCGCTGCTCTCGCTGCTCGGGCCGCGCATCAACTCACTCGCGCCCAGGCGCTGGAAGGAGCAGGCCCTGCGCACGGCCCGCCAGGAGCGGGAGGGCCCCTGGTACCGCCTCTCTCAGGCGGTGATGAGGCGACCGGGCGTGGTCGCGGCCGTGAGCGCCGCCGTCCTGCTGCTGATGGGCCTGCCGGCCCTCGGGATCAAGTTCACCGGCGTCGACGCCAGCTCGATCCCGACCCACCTGAGCTCGCGCCAGGTCGACGACGCGATCGACGGCAACTTCCCGCTGAACCCCACGGAAGCCATCACCGTGCTCCTGGAGGACGCGCCGCGGAACCGCGCGCAGCAGGTCCGGACCGTCGCGACCGAGCTGCGAGCGCTGCCCGGCGCGAAGCCGGACACGGGCGAGCCGCCCAGGCCGCTTGATGGCAACCTGTGGGCCTTCTCGGTCTTCCCGGCCGGCGAGACGCTCGATGACAGGACGCTCGACCTTGTCGAGACGATCAGGAGCCGGGACCGCCCGTTCCCGACGAGCGCCGGCGGCGAAACCGCCTCCTTCATCGACCAGAAGGACAAGATCGTGTCCCTGCTGCCGGTCGTCGCCGTGCTTCTCTGCGTCCTGACGGCGATCGTCCTGTTCCTGATGACCGGCTCGGTGATCCTCCCGATCAAGTCGCTGGTGATGAACGTGCTGTCGCTCAGCGCGGCGTTCGGGCTGTTGGTGCTGATCTTCCAGGACGGTCGGTTCGAGGGCCTCCTGGGCTACGACAGCCAGGGGGCGATCGAGCTCTCGCAGCCGGTGCTCCTGTTCGCCGTGGCGTTCGGGCTGGCCACCGACTACGCCGTCTTCCTGCTCACCAGGATCAAGGAGGCGCGCGTTGCCGGGGCCGACAACCGGGACTCGGTCGCGATCGGGCTCGAGCGCACGGGGCGGATCGTCACCCAGGCGGCCCTGCTCTTCTGCGTCGCCATCGGCGCATTCGCCACCTCCTCGATCATCTTCATCAAGGAGGTTGGCATCGGCACCGCGCTCGCCGTGATCATCGACGCCACGATCATCCGAGCCTTCCTGGTGCCGTCGCTGATGGCCCTGCTGGGCGACCGCAACTGGTGGGCGCCTGCGCCGCTGCGCAAGCTGCACAACAAGATCGGCCTCAGCGAGGGCTAGCCGGGCCGGTGGCCGCGGACTCCTACGACGCGATCGTGGTCGGCGCCGGTCTGGGCGGCCTGTCGGCGGGGCTGTCGCTGGCAATGTCGGGCAAGTCGGTGCTCGTCCTCGAGCGCCAGGATGGGCCCGGCGGCAACGCGCACGCGTTCCAGCGCGGGCCCTACACGTTCGATCCCGCCATCCACGTGACCGCGCACGGCTTCGGCATCGAGTTCCTCAACGTCTACCTCGAGACCCTCGGGGTGTCGGATCGCGTCGACCTCACGATGATGCACTCGCTCTACGACGTCGACATCGACGGCTCGCGCTACACCCTGCCTGTCGGACTGGAGGCGGTCGTGCAGTACCTGGCCGATCGGTTTCCGTCGGAGGCGGACGGGATCGCCCGGTACGTGGACGCGTGCGCGCGTACCACGCACGAGTCGCAGGCGCCACCGCCGCGGGTGGCGTTGAAGGACCTCGACGCGATGATGCAAGCCCTGCCGATGCTCTTCAAGTACCGCACGAGCACGCTGGAGTCGGCCATCGAGGAGTTCGTTCAAGACCCGCAGGCCAAGGCGGTGCTCGGCGCACAGTGGCCGTACATGGGCCTACCGCCATCGAAGCTGTCGTTCATGGCCGGCACGGGAGTCTGGATGGCGCTGATGGAGCGAGGTCCGGTGTACGTCAAGGGAAGCTTCCAGAAGCTCGCCGACGGGCTCGCGGAACGGGTGGCCGAGAACGGCGGCGAGGTGGTCTACGGCACCACCGTCTCCGAGATCATGGTCGACGGGGAGCGCGTGACCGGCGTGAGGACGGAGGAGGGGCGCGAGCTGCGGTCACCGCTGGTCGTCTCCAATGCGGACGCCAAGCTCACCTTCGAGGAGCTGATCGGCGAGGAGCGCGTCCCCGCCCGGTTCATGAAGCGAGTGCGCCGGATGAAGCCGTCCATCTCGGCGTTCATGACCTACTCGGCCTGCACCCTCCCGCTGCACGAAATGGACCTCTCGGGCGAGGTGTTCGTCTACGACCACTGGGACCACGACCAGACGTGGGCCGACGTAGAAGCGGGCCGGCCCGGTGGGCTGTGGCTGAGCCTCCCGACCCTGCACGACCCCTCGCTGGCCCCGGAGGGCGAGCATCTCGTGATCTTCACCTCGTTGATGCCCTACGACATCGGCGAACCGTGGGAGCAGGCCAAGGAGCGCTACACCGAGCAGATGCTGGCGCGCGCCGAGCAGGTGCTTCCCGGCTACCGCGACTCGATCACGTTCCTCGACAGCGCCACGCCCGAGACCTTCGAGCGCTACACGCTCGCCCACGAGGGAGCCATCTACGGCTGGGCGAACACGCCCAACCAGACCATGCCGAAGCGGCTCCCGTTCGAGACGCCCATTTCCGGCCTCTACCTCGCGGGCCACTGGACCGACCCCGGCACGGGCAGCGTCCGCTGCCTGCTCTCCGGCCTCCGGACGGCCGCGGCGATCGAGGGCCACAACGACCCGATCGAGTTCCTGGGCACGTTGGCGTGAGCTTCGAGCCGGGCCGGACGATCGGGCGCTACCGGCTGGGCGAGAAGCTCACCGAGGGCGGGATGGCCATGGTCCACCTGGCCGAGGACCCGGACACCGGCGAGCAGGTTGTGCTCAAGGTCCTTCGGGACGATCTCGTCCGCAACGAGGAGACCCTTAAGCGCTTCGTCCGCGAGGCGCGCTACGCGAGCGCGCTCGAGCACCCGAACATCGTGCGGGTCTTCGACTCCGGCGACGAGGAGGGGGTGCATTGGATCGCGATGCAGTACGTGCGCGGACGAGACCTGAAGGAGACGCTCGCCGGGGCGGGCCCCCTCGCCCCGCCGGAAGCGCTCGCGATCCTCGGTCAGGTCGCCGAGGCGCTCGATGCCGCGCACTCTGCCGGCCTGATCCATCGGGACGTCAAGCCCGGCAACGTCCTTATCGCCTCGGGCGAGGGGCCCGAGCCGGCCGGCACGTGCTTCTTGACCGACTTCGGCCTCTCGAAGGATCCCGGGCGGGACAGCACCTCGCTCACGGTCCGGGGCCAGTTCGTTGGCACGGTGCTCTACTCCGCTCCGGAGCAGATGCTCGGCCGAGGCGTCGACGGCCGCGCAGACGTCTACTCGCTCGGCTGCGTGCTCTACCAGTGTCTCGTCGGTCAACCCCCCTTCAGCGGCGACCGGCCCACCGACCTGATCCAGGCGCACCTCGAGGCGACGCCGCCCAGGCCGTCCAAGGTCAGGCCGGAGCTGCCCTCGGCGTTCGACCGGGTCGTCGCGCGCGCCCTCGCCAAGGAGCCGGAGGAGCGCACCGCCAGCTGCGGTGAGCTGATCGCGGAGGCCAGGGCGGCCTTTGGCCTCGCGGCTCCCCCCGCGCGGCCGGTGCGGGTGGGCAACCTGAGGCTGAAGGTCGTGGGCGGCATGGCGGCCGGCGAGGAGATCGTCGTGGACACGGAGCTGGAGCTCGGCCGCGGGGCCGAGGGTGACGGGAACCTCGGCGGCGACATCGAGCTTTCGCGCCGGCACGCGCGCCTGTCTCGCGGCGGCACCGGTCGGTGGACGATCGAGGATCTCGGCTCGACCAACGGCACCTACGTCGAGGGCACGCGGATCGAAGGCGTGCGCGCGCTCGAGGCGGGAGACGTGATCGACGTGGGCGCCAGCAGGCTGGCCGTGGCGTTCGACCCCGCCGAACCGGGCTCGGCGCGGAAGCTGACGCTGCGGCTCGAGATCGACGTCGAGGGCGGCGAGCTGCGCCTCAAGGCGGACGGGTCGAGCCGGCCGGTCCGGCTGGTCCATGAAGACGGCGACTGGCGGCCGGCCGGCTCCTAGGTGGCGGTTCGTTCGGCGAACTTGTCGAGCTTCTTCGGAGAGTCCGCCGAGAAGGTCTCGACCTCCGGGTCGATCTGGCGCACCAGTCCGCTGAGCGTACGACCGGAGCCGAGCTCCAGGAACGAGTCGGTGCCGTTTTCCACGAGCGTGCGAACGCTGTCGACCCACAGCACTGCGCTGGCGATCTGGGCGATGAGCGCCTCGCGCACCTCGTCGGCGGTCGTGCGCAGCTGGCCCGTGGCATTGCCGACCATGGGCGTCTCCGGGTTGCCGATGGACACTTCTTCCATCGCCTCGCGCATGCTCGCCTGCACCGGCTCCATCAGCTCACTGTGGAAGGCCGCGCCCACCTTCAGCCGGATCGCCTTGTCGGCGCCGGCGGTCTCGGCGAGCTCGAGCAGCTTCACGACAGCCGCCTCCTCGCCGGAGCAGACGATCTGAGCGGGGGTGTTGAGGTTGGCCGGTGCGACCGACCCCTCGGCCGAGGCCTCCCGGCACAGCTCCTCCACCCGCTCGTGCGAAAGACCGATGATCGCCGCCATGGCCCCTGGCCGGGAGGACTGGATCTCGGCCATGAGCTTTCCGCGCTTGGCCACCAGCCGCATGCCGTCCTCGGTCGAGATCGCGCCCGAGGCGACCGCCGCCGTGTACTCACCCAGGCTGTGGCCGGCCACGAAGTCGGCGTTCAAGCCGCGACTGCGCGCTACCTCCAGCACCGCGAGCGAGGTGGAGAAGAGCGCCGGCTGGGCGGCCTCCGTGGCGGTGAGGTCCTCTATCGGCCCCTCGAGGCACAGCTTCGTGATCGGCAGACCGGACGCCTCGTCGGCCAGCCCCAGGTAGCGCTCGAAGGTCTCCGGCTCGGCTTCCCGCAGATCGGCGCCCATCCCCACTTTCTGCGAGCCCTGACCCGGGAACAGGAAAGCGGTCTTGCCCACGTTCTCGCTCCTTTCGGATGACTGCGGACGAACCTATCGCGGCACGACCGGCAGACGCAAATGCGACGGGCGCGACGCGTCGTGGAAGATCCGCTGCCGGGCGGGGCGCAGGTCCCGTTCGGTGTCCCGGCCGAGCGGTAGGCCACTGCCCGCGTTGCGGTCGATGCGCGGGAAGGAGCTGCTCGTGACGAGCAGGCGAATGCGGTGGCCCGGCTGGAAGACGTTGCAGGTCGCCACCAGGTCGATCTCGCACTCGTGGGGGACGTCGGGCTCCACCGGGCGTTCGGCCTCGAATCCTTCGCGGAAGCGCGCTCGAAGCACCCCCTCGGCCAGGATCCGCGAAGTCCCGTCGGGGTCGACGTCGCAGAGCTTGCCGATCCAGTCGGTGTCCGGCGCGGAGGTCGCCGCGTGCAGCACCAGCGCAAGCGGCCCGGTCACCTCGAGCGGCCGGTCGAGCGGCTCCGATGTATAGGCCAGCACGTCCGGGCGCTCCTCGAGCGGACGCTGGTCTAGCGGCCCGGCGTTGGTGCGCAGAAACCGGCCCGGGAGGGAGGTGGGGCCGCCGATCGTCGGGGCGGGGTCCCTGGGGTCGTAGCCGAACTCGTCGGGTTCGGCGTCCGGGGCGGGCGCCTCGGGCGACAGCGCTCCGCCGGAGTGCAGGTGCCACCGTTCGTCGCGCGCCCGCGCCAGCGGCCACTCGGGCTCGTCGCGCCAGCGGTTCTCGCCCATCACGAACAGCCGCACCGGCGGGTGCTCCAGGGCCTCCTCGCCGAGCAGGTGCTCGCGAAAGAACGCGAGCTGCAGCTCGGCCAGGTCGACCTGCCCGGCGGCTCCGAATTCCTTGAATGCGTGGTCCGGGTAGGGCCCGAATGCGCTCCCGTGAGCCCATGGGCCGATCAGCAGCCGGGAGCCGGGAACGCTCCTGTGGTTCTCAATCGTCCCTCCGAGGAAGATGTCGAACCAGCCGCCCACGTTGAACACCGGGACCTTGATCCGGTCGTGCCGGCCGCGCGGCGACAGACGGCGCCAGTGATCGTCGTAGGTGGGGTGGGCCAGCCACTCGCGATAGACGGCTCCGGCCGGGCTCTCGTCCAGCAGGGGCGGCTCCGTGAGCGGCAGGTGCCAGTAGCTCTCGTCGAGCGAGCTGCGCGACTTGGGGTTCGTCATCAGGTGAACCCAGAAGAGGTTGAAGCCGAGCTCGAACGCTCCGCCGCCGTAGAGCCAGCCGTCGTAGGGATCGCAGCCGACGACCACCGGGAAGATCGCCGCGAGGTGCTCGGGCTGCTCGAGGGCGGCGCGCCACTGGGTGGCTGCGGCGTATGAGCGCCCGGACATGGCCACGCGCCCGTCGCACCAGTCCTGGGCTGCCACCCACTCCACGCTGTCGTGCCCGTCCGGGCCCTCGCTCTCGAAAGGCGTGAACCTGCCCTCCGAGCCGTGCTGCCCGCGCACGTCCTGGCAGACCATCGCGAGACCTGCCGCGACAGCCCGCTCCGGGTCGAGCGCGGCAACGGGAGTGAGGCCGAGCGTCCGGTCGTAGGGAGTACGGCTGAGAACGGCCGGAACCGGCCCCCCGGAGTCAGGCAGCCAGGCGTCCGCGCGCAGCACGGTGCCATCGCGCATCTCCATCTCGAGCCCGGACTCGTGTCTCATTGACCGCGCGGCCGCGAGTGGTCTAGGGTCGGTGGGGCAGCGATGGCGGCACCGTCGATCAAGGTCACCTCAGGCGCGTCGAGCGGCGCGGAGTTCGAGATCGACCGCGAGCTGGTACTCGGCCGCGAGAACTGCGACGTGACCATTCCGGACGAGGAGGCCTCGCGTCGGCATGCCGCCGTCCGGCCCGCCAACGGCGGGGTGGAGGTCGAGGACCTCGGGTCGCTGAACGGGACCTTCGTCGACGGCGAGCGCCTGGAAGCGCCGCGGATGATCACCGAGAGCGCGACTGTCCGGGTGGGGATGACGACCCTGCAGGTCGATCCGGCGGAGGCGATGGAATCCGCGGCTGCCGAAGACCCGGTTGCCAGCCCGGATGTGACCGCCCCGCGCGAGATCCCGCAGCCGGACGTGACCGCGCCGCGACAGATCGCCGACCCCGATGTAACCGCGCCGCGACAGATCGCCGACCCCGATGTAACCGCGCCGCGACAGGTCGCCGACCCCGATGTGACGGCGCCGCGCGCCACTCAAAAGGGCGAGGCCCGGCCACCTTCGCCGCCCGCCCACCAGCCCCCGCAGCGCGTGCGAGAGCTGGCTCCGATCGTAGTCGGCGGGCTCGTCTGTGCCGCGGTCGTCGCGGTCATCCTCGCGCTCCTGCTCGGCTAGTCCTGCGGCCGTATCCGCCAGCGCCCTTCCTCGAGTACGAGCCGGACGGCGTCGGCGCCCTCGTCGAGCTCGATCGAAGCCTCTCCGGCCTCGACGTCGACCTGCACCCGCAGGGCGAGTGGGGGCACGGGCCCGGCGCCGGCATCGGAGGTCTCCACCTGCGCCGGCCCGTCCGCGGCCGCCGGCGGTGAGGTGCCGGGCGGGGGGGTGCCCGGCTCCTGCACCGCGGTGCCCTCACGGGGTGTCGCCGCCGCGCTCACCTGGACGATCATGGTGGTGCCGCCCATCTCGAGCTTGTCGCCCACGCCGAGCAGCTCTGGCTGCTCCAGGCGCCGTCCGTTCAAGAACGTTCCGTTCGTGGATCCCAGGTCCTCGACCGCGAAGCCCGAGCCCTCGCGGAAGATCCGAGCGTGGCGCCGGGAGATCTCGATGTCCTCGGCGAGCCGGCCCACCTCCCCGGCCCCGCGGCCGATCACGAGCTCGTCTTCGACGTCGATGCTTGTCCCGGCGGCGTTGCCCTTGGTGACCTTCAGCTTCACCTTCTCGCCCTCACGGCGGGCAACCTAGCCGATCGTCAGGCGTCCCCGCGAGTAGGGTCGGAGGGTGGCCGTCTACGTCGACGACGCGCGGATCCCCTGGCGCGGCCTGCACTGGTCGCATATGGTCGCGGACTCGGAGGAGGAGCTCTACCGGGCCGCCGAGGCGCTCGGCATCCCGCGCAGCGGGGTGCAGGCGAACGGCCGCACCCTTCACTACGACCTGCCGGAGCCGTGGCGGCAGAGGGCGATCGAGGAGGGCGTCGCCGAGTCGATCGCCTGGCGCGACCTGGTGCGCATGAGGCACAGGCTCGCCGCC
>DATACN010000250.1:0-14028 GCA_036258995.1 Thermoleophilaceae bacterium
CCGGGCGCGCCCGGGCTCCCATTCGAGCCGGGCCCGCCCGGGTCGTTGCCGCCCGGGGTGGCCCCCCCGGCTCCGCCCGGGGTGCCGCCCGCGCCAGGGCCTCCCGCCTGAGCGTCGCCCGTCGTCTCCCCGGCGCCTGGGCCGCCGATGCCTCCGGCGCGCCCCGCCACGCCGCCGCCAGCGAAACCGCCGGAGCCCGCGCTGTCGTTGCACGAGCCCGCGAAGCCGGGCAGACCGACGGCGCCGTCGGCGCCGTCCGCCCCCGCCTCGCCGTCGACCCCGGTGGAGCCCGTCGCGGCCCGCACCACCACGGTGTCGAGCACCAGCCCGGGGCTGTCAACAGCCCGGATGCCGTACGAGCTTGCGCCCGGGCCCTGCGGGGTGTCCGCAAGCGTCACGTGCTGAAGCGTGGTGGACGAGACGACGTTCTCGGCGATCGCGGCCCCGCCGGACTCCGTGGAAAGAAAGCGCGTGACATTCGCCGCCGAGCGCGACCAGTCGGCCGGGGCATAGCCGCCGTAGACAGCGACACCATCGATCACATTCAGCTGCCCGGCAAAGGTGCCCGACGAAACGTAGACCGGGCGGTTCTCGACGTCGGCGAGCGCGATTCCGTCTTGAACGCTCTGCTTCGGTTGGGAGCGGGTGCCGGGGTTCGCGTCGTTCCCGGCGGTCGACACGAACACAGCGCCCGCCTCTTTGCCGTCGATCCCGTCGCAGTCGGTGTCGCGGAAGCCCGGAGCGTCCGGCTCGTCCGGCGCCCCGGGATACGTGCTCGGGTCCTGCGGCGCGCAGTCAACGGAGTTGATCGATCCGTCGCCGTCGGCGTCGTTCGGATTGGTGGCCGAGCCGCCACCGCCGCCGCCGATGGGACTGCCGCCGCCGATGGGACCGCCACCGCCGGTGACCGTGAGCGACCCCCGCGCGGTCCGGCAGTTGTTGCGCTCGTTCTTCTCCCGTATCTTGAGCACGTCATCGGCGCAGGCGAGGAGCCGGTAGCCGGCGGGCGGCGCGGCGGCGGAGACGGTCGCCCGAATCGTCCTGCGACTCGACTTGCGGGGCTTCAGCGCTGGGATCCCCGTCGAGCCGAGGCGGACGTCGCCCTTGCTCTTCTTGGCGTCGCGCGACAGGTACAGCCGTGTCGAAGAGCGCTTCGCCGGCCGCCTGCCGACGTTGCGGGTCGTCACTCGGACCTTCAGGGGGTCGCCGGCCGAGAGCGATCCGGTGGACGCCGAGACGCCGGAGACCTTCAGGTCGGGTCCGGCGCGCGCAGCCGCGCCGGCGGCGCCGAGCGGACCGACGGCGAGCGCCAGCCCTGCCCCAAGACCGGCCAGCAACGCGACTACCACCGCGGCAAGCGCTAACTGAGTTGGCTGAGCATCGGGGCGTGGCTTGGCGAGCATGAGGCCTCCGTGAGTGGCATTCGCGGAGGCCGAGCTCGTCGGCAAGTCGCCTACGGCTCATCAGGCGAATTCAGCGTCCGTCAATGACGAGCATACACCCGTCCGGTGCTAAGCACCATTGCTCGCCAGGGGCGGTCGAGCGGGCGCTCCGGAGCCGGTGGCTCCCTCCGACCACCAAACACAAAGGCTGACAGTTCAAGGCGGACTGCGAGATGGAGCTAGCCGGGCTCGAACCGGCGACCTCCTGGGTGCGATACGGGAATGCGATGGTGTGCGGGAGGTGGCGTTTTCGGCTCTAGAGAGCAGATCTGGCTCGCTGGCTGGCGTTACGGCGAAGCGCGGATTACCGCGGATATTCGCGCGAAGCGGCGGCGCAAGCTGGGCGAAGGGCGGCTGGGTAAGGGGCGGCCTCAGCGCCGCCTCCGGCCGCTGCGTTCAGTTGTGCTCCATATAGGGGCAAAAGTCAGCACAGCGCCGCCGACCGACCCCCCTACCCAGCCGGAGTTCGTCCCGACGAATCCTTGCGTGGAAGCAGCAGCGCGGTGCGGCAATGCCGCTGTTCGCGAAGCGGAAAGCGCGCGCTTCCGCGGAGACGCCCCGAACTCGGGACACTGGTGAGGGGCGCTACCCGCTTACGTTCGTCGCGCAAAGCGGTAGCCGGTCGGCCACGCCTAGAAGATCCAGAGTGCTGCCGCTTTCATGCGGATTGGGGAGCACTCTCGCGGGTGCCGCCACCCGCTTTGGTCTATGAAGGCAGCAGAGGAGCAAAGAGCGTCTCATAGAGCTTCGGATACAGGTCCAAGGAAACCTCTTGTGGGTCAACGAGGTGCTGCACGGCGAGCCCGATGTCCAGCGCGATCTGGGCAGTAGCTAAGTCCTTCGACGGCACGGGCGGTTCCTCGCCGTGCTCGCGATAGACCTCGGCGACAATCTCGGCGAGTACCGTTCGGTTGCCCTTCCAGAAGGTGGCAGCAAGCTCGCGAAACTCAGGATTTCGCGCCGCGTGGGCCAGCAACTCGAGCCAGAGCGCGAACAGCCATTGCCCGTCCTGATCCTCGTACTGCCTCGTCAACTCCCGAACGCCCTGGCGAAGCCGCTCGAGCGGCGCCGCATCTCTCGGCGAGCGGTCGAGGATCTGTCGGTATCTGTCGTACACCCGAGCGTGGAGCAGATCGACGAACAGCTGCTCCTTACGATCGAAGTTCGAGTAAAACGCCCCGCGCGTGAGGCCCGCCTCGTCGGCAATCTCCTCGATGCTCGCCGCTTGAAGACCGCGGCGGATGAACACCTGCTCGGCAGCCGCGAGGAGGCGCTCTCTCGTTTCCGCCCGGGACGGCCGCCGTGCTCGCTGGCCGCGTGTCATGCGGCCACCGTACAGACGCGCGGCTCAGCTTCGATACAGTGCTGTATTCAATACAGGTCTGTATTGACCGAGTCCATGGCGGAGTCCGAAGAGAAGAGAGGGCTACGAAGGCGCCGGCGGGTCGTCGACGTGGTCATTGCGCTCGTGGCCATCGCGGTGGCTGGCTGGCTCATATACACCTGTGGGAGCAAAGGCGGACCCGGAAGCGGGCCCCAGGAAGGCGGCTGCGCCTCGTGCCCAGCGCGTGGCCTTGTGACGCAAAGACATGACCGCGCCGAACCAGCTGTCGTGGCATCGCGGGGGAAGTGGAGAGCCGCTGGTGCTGTTGCACGGCGGCGCGGGCACGTGGCGCCTTTGGGAACCGATCATTCCACTGCTCGAGGCTCACCATGATGTGCTCGCGCTGACGCTGGCCGGTCACTGGGGCGGCGCCAGCCTCCCGGCAAGCGGCTCGGCCGGGATCGACGCACTCGTCGATCAGGCTGAGCGCGATATGGAAGCCCAAGGTTTCGACACGGCCCACCTCGCCGGCGGGTCACTCGGCGCTTGGGTGGCGCTGGAGCTGGCTCGCCGTGGTCGGGCCCGGTCGGTAGTGGGAATCGCGCCGGCAGGGGGATGGCGAAGGGGTAGCGTGGACTGGCTCTTGCTCGAGTGGATGTACCGGGCCTTCCGCGTCGGGGCTCGGCTACTGGCGCGGCGCCCCTACGCCGTCGCCGGCCGGCCCCGTCTCCGTCGACTGCTCCTGTGGCATCACTTCGCCCGGCCTGAGCGGATGCACCCCGACTACTGCGCTCACATGATTACCGGAGTCGCCCGCTGCTCCGGACTCGATGACTTCATCGCCTGGAGTCGGCAGAACGGAGGAGCGCGAGACTTGGAGCGGATCCGCTCTCCGGTTCTGCTCGCCTTTCCAGAGCACGACCGCGTCTTACCGCGACGCCGCTATGGAGAACGGATCGTTGACGCCATCGAGCACGCTGAGGCCGTCAACTTGCCGGGCGTAGGACATGTCGCCATGTCCGATGACCCCGCGCTGGTCGCTCGAACGATCATTGGCTTCACCAGCCGGCACCGCGCGCGCTGATCGGCCGGGCGGATTGCCGTGGGGCCCCACGAAGACCTGGAGGTTTCGCGGCTGCTATCGAGTGAAAGCGCCGCGCCTGCCTCTCGCGGAATCCAGGCGCGGACGCACGACATTAGGATGCGGCGCCATGGAGGCTCGCGATTTCGGGCTTGCGGATTCCAGGGGTGACGACCGCACTATCGCGGTGAACGGCGGGAAGCTCTATTACGAGGAGCATGGAGCCGGCACGCCCTTGGTGCTCATTCACGCCGGGCTCATGTCGAGCGCGACATGGGCGCCGCTGTTGCCTGATCTCACCGACGGCTTTCGTGTGATCACGCCGGATAGTCGCGGCCATGGCCGCTCGACCAATCCGGGCGGGGTGCTCTCCTATGCTCAGATCGCCGACGACATCGCGTCGCTGATCGCCGCGTTGCGACTGGTCCGCCCGGTGGTCGGCGGCTACAGCGATGGCGGTCAGATCGCTCTTGAGCTCGGCGCGCGGCACCCCGAAGCGGCCGGCGCGCTGATTGTCGGCGCGGCCTACCCCGACTTCGCCGGCAGTGGGCTGCGGGAAGGCGTGGAGGCGTTCCTCGGGGCCGACGACACGGGTACGGTGGATCTCGAGCAGCTCGACGCGACCCTGGGTGATGCCGCGGGCTACCTGAAGTCGTTGCATCCTGGCGGCGACAAGCAGTGGCGGGCTCTCGTGCAGCAGTCAGCGTCGATGTGGCTTGACTACGAGGGGCTGACCGCTGACGAGGTCCGCAGGATCGAAGTGCCGACCCTCGTGTTCACCGGTGATCGGGATGACCAGATTTCGCTTGACCTAATGGTGTCGCTATACCGGTCGCTGCCGAACGCCGAGCTGGCGGTCTGGCCGGACACCGATCACTACGCGCCGATGAGCCCTGAGCGTGCCGGGATGTTCGCCAGCATGATTCGCGACTTCGCGGGTCGCCACGGAAAAGAGCGATAGACACGCCACCCCGCGCTTCCGCCGGCGGCGGTGGTGCCGACCCGCGATCACTCTCCTCCAGTCACCAAGAGCTCCTGCCAACTACGGCGCTCGTTCTCGTTCAGAGCGCGAGCGTTCGTGTCGGCCTATGGCCACAACCCCGCGACGGCCGAGTGGCTGGCCTGGGCAAGGTCCTATGTGGCCAGGCTGGATCCCCTGCGTAAACCGCCGGCGATGCCCGAGCCGCCGGAGGCGATCCCCGCAGGCCTGCAAGAGCACCTTCCCGACGGCTGGCGCGCGGATTCACCCGAGTAAGCCCGATCAGGGCATGGGCTCGGCTCTCATGAGGTTTATGGCGTTAAGGGCAAGCCCTAGTTGTTCGGCTCCTTGGCGGCTCCTCGTTGGGGGCCGTAGGGTTGCTCCTCACAAAGGCGCGCCTCTCTCAAAGACGGGCACGTGCGCCCGGCGCGAGAAGCCGAATAGTCACGGTGGTGGCGACCATGCTCGGCTCCTCCCGGGGGAATATCGGGGGAATGAAACTCGTCGGACCGTGACCCGCGCTGACCCGTATTGAGACCCACTGGCGGGCGCTTCTGCGGGCTCCGCCAAGGGGCCGCAATCCCGCACTAGGAGCGGCGATCCGGCTTGTAGAGCGGAGGGGGTGGGATTCGAACCCACGAGGGACCGAATGGCCCCCAACGGTTTTCGAGACCGCCCCGTTCAACCACTCCGGCACCCCTCCGAGCGGCGCTACGAGGCTAGCGCCTGGTCGCGAAGAACTCGCGCAGCAGCGCGGATGACTGCTCGGCCAGGAGGGCGCCCGCCACCTCCGGTCGATGGTTCAAGCGCGGCTCGGCCAGCACGTCGAGCACGCTGCCCGCGGCTCCCGCCTTCGGGTCAGGCGCGCCCCACACGACGCGCGGCACGCGGGCCAGCACGATCGCCCCCGCGCACATGGCGCAGGGCTCGAGCGTCACGTAGAGCACCGTGTCGAGCAGACGCCAGCCGCCCATCCGCTCCGCGGCCTCGCGCAGCGCCAGGATCTCGGCGTGGGCGGTCGGGTCGCCGCGCAGCTCGCGCTCGTTCGGGGCTGCCGCGATCACCTCGCCCCCGTGCACCATCACGCATCCGATCGGCACGTCGTCGTGCTCGAGGGCGCGCTCTGCCTCGCGCAGCGCGAGCCGCATGAAGTACTCGTCTCGCGGGAAGAACCCGGTGCTCACGCCGCCCGCGCTCACGTGCCGGCCACCAGCCGTCTTCCCACGTAACGCTCTGCCGCCCGCAGCCCACCGAGCAGTCCCGCCCGGTCGGCGAGCTGCACCCCGCGGGCCGCGAGCGACATCGGCGACGGCCGCCCGCCGCCGAGGGCCCCGTTGCGGCCGAGCTCGAGGTACCACTCGACCGTCTCGCGCAGGGTCCGGTCGAGCGTGCGCGGGCGGTAGCCGAGCTCTCGCCGGGCCTTGCGGGAGGAGTAACGCCAGTTCTGGGCCATCAGCACGAGACCCTCGGCGGCGATCGGGCTGGGGATCCGAAGTGACTCGGCCAGGCGCGCGAGCCCGGCCGTCTCGGGTGGCAGCACCATCAACGGATGGCGCACGCCCGACAGCCGCGCCACGCGCTCGAGCAGCTCGACCCAGCCCACGTCGTGGCCGCCGAGCACGTAGCGCTGGCCCGGGCGGCCTTTCTCCGCCGCGGCCAGATGGCCCTTGGCCACGTCGCTCACGTCGACCACGTTGGTCTGGCCGTCGACCACCGCCGGCAGCCGGCCGCGCAGGTAGTTGCCGATCATGCGCGTCGATGTCTCGCCGGGCTGGCTGCGGTCCAGGGGGACGCCGAACACGTACGAGGGGTTGGCGATCACGAGCTCCACGCCGAGCCTGGCCGCGGCGGCCAGCGCCTCCGCCTCGCCCTCGTGCTTGGCGTCCACGTAGGTGAGACCTAGACCGGCGCCGCGGAACGGGTCGTCCTCCTCTCCGACCTCCCCTCGGGGCGCCGGCCCGATCCCCGCCACGCTGGAAGTCAGCACCAGGCGCCGAACGCCTTCGGCGGCAGCCGCCTCGACCGCCACCCTCGGCGCCAGCGCATTGATCTCCCACACGCTCTGCACCGGCCGCGAGCCCACGAAGCCGGCGGTGTGGAAGACCAGCTCGCAGCCGCGAAAGGCCCGCCGCAGCGCGGCGCGGTCGAGCACGTCGGCCTTACAGGTCTCGAGCTCGAGGTCACCGAGCCTGTCCAGGCGGTCTTCGTCGCGGTAGGTCACCCGCACCGGCTCGCCGGCCTCGGACTGAAGTCGGGCCACGTGTCCGCCGATGAACCCAGTGGCGCCCGTCACGCAGACGGTCATGACAACTTCGCGTTTGACCGGGTGTTCGGGACGTACACTGCTCGAAGCACCGTAACCAATGCCCATTCGCGCTCTCCTCCCGGCCGCTTTGGCCCTACTGCTCGCGGCCGCCCCGTCCGCCGCGGCCGCGGACTACGTGCCGGGTGAGGTGATCGTCAAGTACCGCGACGGCACCGCCGCCACCGTGCAGGCGGGCGTCGAAGAGGCTGCGGGCATCGACGAGGAGCAGGCCCTGGCCGACGGCTCGGCGCAGCTCGAGATCGAGGACGGCGAGTCGGTCCCGGCGACCATCGAGGAGCTGCGGGACGACCCCAACGTCGCCTATGCGGTCCCGAACCTGATCGCCCACGCGTCCGCGCCGTTCTTCCCCAACGACCCCGGCTTCGCGCTGCAGTGGAACTTCAACGGTCCGTTCAGCATCAACATGCCCGACGCCTGGGACCTGGCGCGCCAGCGGCGCGCGCCGGGAGGTCGCGGCGCGGTGGTGGCCGTGCTCGACACCGGGGTGGCCTACCGAGACTTCCGCCGCCGCTACAAGCGCGTGCCGGACCTGCGCAACTTCGTGCGCGGGCGCGACTTCGTCGACGGGGACCGTTTCCCGCTCGACCTGAACGGCCATGGCACCCACGTCTCCGGCACGATCGGCCAGAGCACCAACAACCGCCGGGGCGCGGCCGGGATCGCATACCGCACCCAGATCATGCCCCTGCGCGTGCTCGACTCGACCGGCGCCGGCGACACCGTCGCGATCGCGCGCGCGATCCGCTTCGCGGCGAGGCGGCGGGTGCACGTGATCAACCTGAGCCTGGAGTTCGACTCCTCCGTCCGGGCCACGCAGATCCCCAACATCGTCTCCGCGATCCGGTACGCGCGGCGGCGCGGGAAGGCGGTCGTCGCCGCCGCGGGCAACCAGGCGGCGGGCACGGTCGCCTATCCGGCCCGGGCCCCGGGCGTCATCGCGGTGGCGGCCACCACGTTCAACGGCTGCGAAGCCGACTACTCGAACGCCGGTAGCGACGTGGACATCGCCGCGCCCGGAGGCGGCATCGACGCCCCCAACGACGACAATGCCTGGGACTCCGAGCACTGCCGGCCCGACGACCGCGGCCGCTTCATCTACCAGCAGACCTTCTCGTCGGGGATCGGCCGCTTCGGGCTGCCCGGCGGCTACGAGGGCACCTCGATGGCGGCGCCTCACGTGTCGGGGATCGCGGCGCTCGTGGTCGCCTCGAGGGTGATTGGCTCACGGCCGAGTCCGCGCGCGATCGAGCTGCACCTCGAGCGGACCGCCCGGGACGCCGGCCCGACCGGGTTCGACCACCGCTACGGCCACGGCCTGGTGGACGCCGCAGCGGCGCTGCGATGAACGCCATCGGCCGGGGACTCCGCCATTCGGCGGAGACCCCGTCTTGCTTACTGCGAGCTATGTAGTCCTAATGATCATCACGCTGCAGGGAGCGTGATGGGACACCTTGTTCGGCACGCTGCCGAGCAGGAAGCGCTTCGCACCGGTCATTCCCTTGTTGCCGACCACGATCAGGTCGGCGTTCTTCTCCTCGGCGACGTCGAGGATCGCGTCCGCCGGGTCGCCTTCGCGCGCGTGTGTCTCCACGTTGATGCCGGCGCCCTTCAGCTCGTTCTCCGCGTCCTCGAGGGTCGAGGCCACGTCCTCGCGCGGGTTGACCATCCACTGCAGGTCCTCGGGGACCTCCTGGCGCTCCTCGCGAAGCCGGCCCTCCGGCACCGGCTCGTATGCGCTCACCAGGTGGATGCTCGCACCGAGCCGGTTGGCCAGGTCGGTGGCCTGGCGAACGGCCTCCTTCGCGGTATCGCTTCCGTCCGTGCCTACGACGATCGAGTCGAACATGGATCGGGATCATATGCGCGCAGCTTCCGAGCACGCAAAGCAGGAAATTTGTGGCGAGATGAGGCGAGTGCGTCTAGGGTTTGGTCCGATGGCCACACCAACGAAATGCCTGGCGGTCGACGATCACCCGTCGGTGCGCCAGGGTCTGGGGCTCATGTTCGGATCGGAGGACGATCTCGAGCTCGTCGGCACGGCCGAGACGGGCGAGGGCGCGCTCGAGCTGCTCGAGCGCGAGCAGCCCGAGGTCGTGATCATGGACGTCCGGCTGCCGGGCATCGACGGCATCTCCGCGCTCAAGCGCATCGCGCAGCAGGCGCCGGGAGTCAAGACCGTCGTGTTCTCGGCCTACGGCGACAAGCGGCTGCTGTCGGACGCGATCTCCGCGGGCGCCCGCGGCTACGTGATGAAGGGCTCGCCGCCCGAGGATCTCCTGCGCGCCGTAAGGGCGGTCACGGCCGGCAAGCCGTTCGTCGATCCCTCGCTGTCACCGGCGCTGCTGATGACGCAGGGGATGTCGGAGGCTCCGCTGTCCGAGCGCGAGCGGGAGATCCTCCAGCTGCTCGCCGAGGGCTACCACACCGAGGAGGTGGCCCGGCGGATCGGGCTCAGCGCCGAGACCGTGAAGTCGGACACCAAGCGCGCGATCAACAAGCTCGAGGCCGACACGCGCGTGCACGCGGTGGCCATCGCCCTGCGCCAGGCCATAATCGAGTAGGTGGAGCTACCTCGGTTCTGGATCGCGATGCAGATCGCGATCGTGCTGCTGTGCATCGCCTCCGCCGTGATCGCCGTCATCAAGCTCTAGCGGCGGCCCGCGCTCCGGCTCCTCGATCGACTTGACCCACAGCTCGTCGACTCCGATCTGGAGCAGCGACAGGATGGGAACCGCCACGAACAGGCCGACGAACCCGAACAGCTGGCCCACGACCACGACGCCGATCGCGATCAGGGCCGGGTGCAGCTTCACGGTCTGCGACATCACGAGCGGGATGAGCACGTTGCTCTCGAGCTGCTGGACGAGCACGTACACGCCGAGCACGATCAGCGCCTTGGTCGGCGAGTCGGTCAGCGCGAACAGGATCGGCGGGATGGCGCCGGCGATCGCTCCGAAGTACGGGATCACCACGAGGAGTGCCGACAGGACCGCGAAGAAGACGGCGAACTCCAGGCCCACGATCGTCAGCGCGATGTAGACGAGCGTCCCCGTCACGAACATGTCAATGGCCACGCCGGCCATCCAGCCCACCCAGGCCTCGCGCAACCGGGCCATGATCCGGCGGGCCTGCGGCCGCCGGGACAGGGGCGCGAGCCGGACGAGCCCGTCGAGCAGCGGCCGGGGGTTGACGGCCATGTAATACGAGGTGATGAGGATCAAGAGCAGCGCGCCGAGCACGCCGGCCACGTTCAGGCCGATAGAGGTGAGCGGGCCGATGAGCCGCGCGGGATCCTCCTGGTAGCGGCGAACGAAGTCCTGCACGCGGTCTCCGAACTCGCCCGGCTCGGCGCCGGTCACGTCGGCGGCCAGGTCGCGCAGGTCGCTTGCGATCCCCGGGACGTCCTCGACGAACTGGTCCGTCTGGTCGGTGAACGGCGGGATCAGCAGGGCGATGACGACCCCCAGGACCAGCACGCCGCCGAGCAGCGCCAGCAGCGCGCCGAGGTGGCGCGGGACTCCTCGCCGCTCCAGCCGGTCGGCCGCGGCCGTCAGCGGGATGGCGATGATCACGGTCACCAGCACCGCCAGCAGCAGCGTGACCAGATGCCGGAAGACCAGCCCGAACACGAGCAGCGCCGCGGCGAGCAGCACGGCTCGATAGGCGACATGGGCGGTCGGCCTGTCCATCTTCAGTCCCCAGAAAAGCAAGACGGGCGCCGCAGCGCCCGTCCGACGACCGTCAGCCTGCCGCTGGCAGGCTCAGGTGCGGCGCTCCAGGTCGGCGACGTCCTGCGACTTCTCCTCGACCCGGTCCTGCGCGTCGGCGAGCTTCTCCTTCTCCTCGCCCTTGCGCTCCTCCCGGCGGCCCTCCTGCCGAAGCGAGGAATCGCCGGCGAGGTCGCCGGCCGCCTTCTTGCCGCGTCCAGTGATCTTGTCCAAGAGTCCCATGCCTAGGCCTCCTTCGTTTGCGTGACTGATCGGTACCCCGGTCGCATGCGCCGGAAACAAAGTTACGGTTCGACCGGTGACCAACGAGGAGGCGCACCGGCTCGCCCGTGAGAAGGGAGTCTCGCGCCCCCTGTACGCACTCGTCAAGGCCGTCGTCACGCCGGTCTTCCGGGCCTACTTCCGCATGCGCGTCAGCGGGGGCGAGCACGTTCCCAGCGACGGCGCCGCGATCGTGGCGCCCAACCACAAGAGCTTCTGGGATTCCTTCTTCATCGGCATCTGCGTGAAGCGCCACCTGCGCTTCATGGCGAAGACGGAGCTGATCCAGGCGCGCTACGGCCCGCTGCTCGTGCGGCTGGGTGCCTTCCCGGTACGCCGCGGCGAGTCCGACGCCGACGCGCTCGAGACCGCGCAGACGATCCTGCGCCAGGGCGGCCTGCTCGCGCTCTTTCCCGAGGGCACGCGCATCCGTGACCCCGACGAGCTCGGCGACCCCAAGCGCGGCGCCGGCCGGCTGGCGCTCGAATCGGGCGCGCCGCTCGTGCCGGCCGCGATCACGGGCACGGAGGACCTCTTCGCCGGCCCCTTCCCGAAGCCCCGGCGAGTGCAGGTCGCCTTCGCCGAGCCGATCCCGGTGTCGGAGCTCGCGTCGAGCCCCGAGGCCGCGGGCGAGATCGTCGAGGGCATCCTGTGGCCGACGGTGGAAGGCGAGTTCCGGCGGCTGAAGGCGCGCGAGGGCCTGGTGGCGGGAGGCATCGCGGCCCTGGGGGTCGGCGGCGGGCTGCTATTGCGCGAGCGGCGGCGGCGGCGGCGGCGGCAGCAGCAGTCGCGGCTTCCGGCGCGAATCAGGCGGCGGCGCTAGTCCGCTGCCTCAGGCGGCGGCGCTGGGGCCCGCGCGGCGCTCGCTGCGCCGCTCCACCTCGCGCTCGAACGCCTCCTCCACGGCGTCGGTCATCACCAGGCCGAACATCGACAGCAGCGATTCACCGGCGAGCGGTCGCAGCCGCTCCAGGGCATCGCGCACCCCCGGCCACTCCTCCGGGGGCTCGCCGCGCTCCTGGAAGGGGCGCCAGACGTGGTCGAGGAAGAGGCTCACGTAGGCCGCCGCGACCGCCTCGCTGTGCCGCTTGAGGGCGGCCGTCACCTCGATCGTCACCTCGAGCGGCACCCCCAGGTCGGCCAGCTCCTCGGCCGCCCGCACGAGTCGCGGGCTGCGGATCTCGTAGGTCCCGTCGCCGAGGTCGCGCACCACACCCAGCGCAAGCGCCCTGTCGGCGAGGTCGCTCGTCAGCGCCCCGCCCCAGCGCTCTATGAAGTCTCGCTCCTGGACCACGCGGGGCCGCTCGTCCCCGAAGGGCGCCACGAGCGCGCGGGTGAAGTCGAGCACCTCCGCGGGCGAGCCGGCGGGAGCGTTCTGCAGCAGGCGCTTGATCGCCTCGAGATTGAAGCCCTGCTCCTGCAGGTCGCGGATCATCTCGAGGCGGGCGACGTGGTCGGGGCTGTAGTAGCCCGTCCGCCCCTTGAGGATCGGCGGCTCGATGAGGCCGCGAGACTGATGGGCCCGGACGTTGCGCGCGGTCATCCCGACCCGGCGAGCTACCTCGTCGATCGTGAGCGCTTCGTCCGTGGCGTACCTCACACGGCCACGATACCCAGGCGAGAATAAGACATCAACACGTGTAACACCGCTCGGTGACGGGGTACACAGCGGTTATGGCCCCCCAGGACAGCAAGCCCGCAGGCGGCGCCGAGCTCGTCGAGGTGGTCGCGGCGACGGGCGGCGCGGTGCTGCTGACGGCGGCGCTGATCGCGCTCGCCCACCTGCACCGGGCAGGCCGCACCGACCTCCTGAGGCGCGCGGCCGGCTGGGCCGCGCGCCGCACCGGGCTTACCGCGTGGTCCGCGCTGCCGTCACTGCTCGTCGCCCTGTCGCTCGTCACGGCGCTGTTCGGCATGTACTGGGACATCGCCCTGCACATCGACGACGGGCGGGACGCCGGGCCGCTCGCCAACCCGGCCCACTACTTCATCCTGATCGGGCTCTTCGGGATCTTCGCCTCGGGCCTGATCGCGATTGCGCTGCCCGACGAGAAGCCGAGTCGCGCGGCGGTCAAGATCGCCCCCGGCTGGTACGCGCCGCTCGGCGGCGTGGTGCTGCTGGCGACGGCCTCCTTCTCGCTCGCGGGCTTCCCGCTGGACGACGTCTGGCACCGCCTGTTCGGCCAGGACGTGACGCTCTGGGGGCCGACCCACCTGATGCTGATCGGCGGTGCCGGGCTGTCGCTGATCGGCCACGCGATCCTCCTGGTGGAGGGCGGCCCGAAGATCGACCCGGTGCGATGGGCGAAGGGGTTCCTCGGCTTCATCGCGCGCACCCGGCTCGCCGGTGTCTGCGGCGGCCTCCTGATCGGCCTGTCCACCTTCCAAGCCGAGTTCGACTTCGGCGTGCCGCAGTTCCGGCTCGTGTTCCAGCCGCTGCTGATCGGGGTGGCCGCCGGCGTCGCTCTCGTCGCCGCTCGCATCTACGCCGGGCGCGGCGCGGCGCTCGCGGCGGTCGCCTACTTCCTCGTCATCCGCGGCATCGTCGTGCTGCTGGTGGGCCCGGTGCTTGGCGAGACGACCCCGCACATGCCGATCTGGGTGGCCGAGGCCGTGGTCGTCGAGCTGGCCGCGTTGTGGATCGGGCGCGAGCGGCCCTACCTGCTCGGAGCCGTGGCCGGTCTCGGCATCGGGACGATCGGGCTGGCCGCCGAGTGGGGCTGGTCGCACCTCTGGATGCCCATGCCATGGCCCGGCGCGATGTTGGAGGAGGCTCTCGCCCTGGTGCCCGTGACCGCGGTTGCGGCCGGCCTCGTCGGCGCCTTCGTGGGCACCGCCCTCGCCGTTCCCAGGTTCCCCGGCCGGCTGCCGGTACCGCGGGCGGCGC